>JAPLTI010000375.1 GCA_026398285.1 Verrucomicrobiota bacterium | reverse complement strand
ACTTCCCCTCCCGAGTCGCAGCGACTCGAACTCCGGTCAACTCGCAAGACTGTAGGAACTCAGCACTCGAAAAACATCGTGGATGTGGGCGTCATTTCTGAACTCTAAAATGACGGGCTCCGAGCGGCTCTTGATCCAGATTTTGATCTCTGCATCGAGGTCGAAGTGCCCCGCTGTTTCCTTGGTGAAGTAATCGATGCTCCTGTAGGGCACGCAGGTGTATTCCCGCTTCTTGCCGGTCATGCCCTGCTTGTTCACAAGGAACAACCGGAAATTGGTGAATACGATCAGATCGCGGAAAAGTTTGTAGGCGTGCTGAATTTCCTCACCGTCTATGAGGAGTTCGGAGAATTCTTTTTCTAGTTTCGAGGCATCGACCTCCGAAGCATTGCCAATCAGCGCACTTAAAAATCCCATGCGCAGAGTTTCGTTTCTTCTGGAGTCAAAAAGCAACCTCGGATACCGCCAGGGGGCCACAATCCCGATGCGGAAAATTTTTAAGAAATTTTTCTCCTCCCCCAGCGGATGTCTGACCGAGGTTGATAAGCTTTCACACGAAATGATCACACAACTCCTAAATCTCATCGACTCGGCGATACGCCGCACCCACCTGCAGAGCCAATCCAGAAGCCCATTCGCATGGCAGAGCGAGTTTCTTTTCATTCCGGAAAAGTCGAAGCCCACCTTTGCAAGCATTCGAACACTCGCACCCACCCGCTCGATTTATCCTGCGGACAGTCGTCCAAAAGGAAACTGAGCCGCCTACCCACAGCCCACTGAACGAAGAACACAAAACCAGAAAGACAAACAAATGAAAATCCAAGCCCAGCTCGACCACTCCACAATCCTCGCCAACCAGGGATGCCCCGTGCATCTCGCCCTCGAACTCACAGCACCTTTCGCCGAAGCCGGAGAGCGCCGTCCCATGGCCTTCTGCGCCATTCTGGATCGCAGCGGCTCTATGGCTGGACGCCCGTTGGCCCATGCCAAGGCGGCCTGCGAAGGCATCATTCGAAATCTTCGCGCCTCCGACCAATTCGCACTCGTCACCTTTGACGACACCGCTGAGGTTGTGCTGCCGATGGCTACGGTCCGCAACAAGGCTCGGGCCATCGAAGCGGTGCGCCGGATTCAAGACAGAGGCTGCACCAACCTTTGTGCTGGCTGGATGCTCGGCCGCGACGAACTCCGCAAGACAGAGCACACCGCCGCACGCCGCACCCTGCTTTTGAGTGATGGCCTGCTCAATCGTGGCATTATCGACCAACCCGAGGTTTCCCGCATAGTGTGCGACGGCCTCGAGCGCTCTCAGATTCGAACCTCCACGCTCGGCTTCGGCGACAGCTATGATGAAAACCTCCTCGAAACACTAGCCACAACTTCGGGAGGAAACTTCTACGACGCCAATTCACCCGAAAAACTTCCCTCCATCTTCGAGTCGGAGCTCGAGGGCCTGCAGCGCACAGCATGTCAGAATGTGCGCATCCGGGTTCGAAAACTCGATTTTTGCGAGTCTTGGACTCTCTACGCCGCATTC
>JAPLTI010000345.1 GCA_026398285.1 Verrucomicrobiota bacterium | reverse complement strand
CACAGTAACCTGTTCCAAAACACATGGCTTATTTCAAAACCACGGATCAAGCCCCGCAGCTCCGTGCCCAAAACTCTCCAAAAAACCACCGCATTACTTCGGCATTATGGTTTTTTCATGTGAAGTGCTATGCAGTTTCCTTCTGAGTCCTCAAACTCAGCCACAAATCCGTAATCACCGGTATCTGTCTTGCGGTAGATCAACCTCCCGCCCGATGAAATTGCATTACGGAGTGTGGCATCAATATCTTGCGTGGAGAAATAGACCCGAGTGCCTTTCAAGGATGGCTCATAACTGTCTCCTTTCGCGAGTGCCCCAGTGGCACCCTCTCCACCAGACTGATCTGGGAATAGGGCCATCTCGTTACCATCGATTTCTTGCTTCTCAAATGTCACATCAAAGGTCTTCGAGTAGAAGCTGATCGCTCTATCCATATCGCGGACGGGAATCTCAAAGTAAAATACAGGATTTTTCATGTGTTGTTTTTGCGGTAAAGATGCACATCCCGATGCAAATATCAACATACCGGTTGCGACGACCATCCTGAGCGTGTTCATATTACTGCCGAACGCTTAAGCGCAGGAATCGGTTGCGCTGGACTTTGAATTCATAAAGAGGCGCTCGAGCCGGTTTCCTGCCGCGTTCGGCTTTGTTTTATTCCCTTCGACCTTCATCGAAATCATAGAAATCAAAAAGCGTTTGAGGCTCAGCTCGGTTGCCCAGGCCGATGAGAACGACTGCGATGAGAAAAATGGCGTTATTTCAACGCGTGAGCTCTCCGCAGTGGGCGGCGAAGCCGGCGCCGAATGCGGTGAGCCAGAGGCTTTCGCTTTCGGGTGAGTTTTTCAGGGAATGCTCCAGCGCTGTGAGGACGCTCGGGCTGCTGATGTTGCCGTATTGGCGAAGAACCTCGCGTGTGGCGCACAGTTGGTGCGAGGGGATCGCGCGCTCGATGGCCTCGATCACATCGCGTCCACCAGTGTGCGCGATGAGCTGATCTGGCGTGTTCGACCGCATTTCAAAAAGCTCGGCGACCGCTTCAGCTGCAAGGGCGGGGACTTCGCGGTGGAGCTGGTTTTTGAGCCGGCCACCGGCATTGACGAAGCGGATTTTCTCCCGGTGTTCGGGTTTGTGGATGGTGCGGAAATTCTGGAAGCGGAATTGCCCGCCTTGGTTCTCACCTTTCCAGATGGCAGCGGCAGCTCCGTCGCCAAAGAGGCAGAGACTGATAAGCACGCCCGGTTCGTCGTTCAGGTAAAAAGCGGCTGAGGAAATTTCCACGGCTATTGTGGCTACAGTCGCTTGCGGATTCGCTGCGAGCAGGCCGCGAGCGGATTCGAGAAGAGGCAAGGCCGCACCGCAGCCGAGGCCGAGCAGGTCTTGGAGAAAGGCATTCGGGCGGATTCCCAGACGCTCAGAAATGTAACTGCTCAAGCCCGGGCACAGATAGCCCGTGCAGGTGCAGACCAACAGCGCATCTATGCCAGAGGGCTTGAGCGAGGCGAGATCGCAGGCTTTGAGAAGCGCCTCCGAGGCCAGTCGAGGCGCGTGTTGTTCAAAGTGTTGATGCAACTCCCCGGCATCGAAGCCGAAGCTCTTCCTTAAATCTGGATC
>JAPLTI010000249.1 GCA_026398285.1 Verrucomicrobiota bacterium | reverse complement strand
GGCTTGGGCTTCGGAACTGCCTGCGGGCAAGTTTTTAAGAGCCTCCCAAGCCAAACGCGCCCGAAGAACGCCGGCATATTCGTGGGCAGCCTGTCTGGCAATGTGCGCCGAAGCGGTCAGTGCGCGAAGCTCGCTGCGCGCTTGCGGGGAGTGCGGCGCGGGGCAGGATTCCAGAATTTCGCACGCTTCGAGACACCAGCCGGCGATCTCGTCGCAGCGGCTGACAGCATTTCCTTTCGGATAGGCGATGAAGTCACGATAAGAATCGGGATTGCCTGCCACGGTTTGCAGCATCTCGTAAATCGTGGTGAGCCCGTCAGGATTTGCCCACGGCTCTGGCTGATATCGAGGGCTGCCGAGAACGCCTGGCCAGCGCCAATCGCCATCAAACCAAGGGGGCATACCAAAGGAAAATCCTTCGCGCGCCAGATGCACGACGCTTGTCATGTGCAACGGGAATGTGGCAATCAGCTTGGCCGCCCGGAAAACCGACTCCCCCGCTTCAGGCCCGAAGAAGCTCAGAAATTCTTGAGCGGACGAGCCAGCTTCTGGCGTTTGTTCAAGACCTTCCAGAAGTCGCGTAATATTACGCGATGCGGTGAACGAAGCAATGTGGCCCACGTGGCCCCACTGGGTGTTGATATGAATGATACAGCCCTGGATATCGAGCGCGTTGTTGCGCGAGGCCGTGAGCTTATTCCATTCCTCATCATGCCAGAGGATTGGACCGCAGTTTTCAGCCTCGATGGCCACCGTCTCCCACATCTTATGACCGGCCGCGAGCCAATCGTGTATGACGGGATCCGGACCACCCCAGCAGGCATCGAAAAGCGAATATTTGCCGGCGTATTCGACCCCTTTCGGCAGGCGGTTGACCAAGCTGGCCATGAACCAGGAGCGCACGATGACCTCCTTGTCCCGTTTTTTGAGAATGTGCGAGAATGTATTAATCAGATCCACAACCATTTCAGCCCGCTTCTCATCACGCACTTTCTTTGCCTCCGCTCCACGGGCGGCCTCCTCTGGGCTGTCGGTATCCTGCAAGACATAAACCGGCGTGCCTCCTGTGCACTTGTCGCAACCGCAGTGGCAGAACTCGCCAGCCGTGATCATGGCACCAGCCATCTCAGGAATGTTGATAAAAACCTCATTCCAGCAGCGCTGCATGAACGCCTTGTATGCAGGATCATTCCAACAGACATTGGCTACGAGGTTGCCCAGTCGGTCGTTACGCGAGCCATTGCCCCAGACGGGATCGTGAATCCCCTCATACTTGGCCTGCAAGTTGGGATGCGCCTGCACCCAACGCTCGGGCGCCATCAAATTGTAATGGTGGAACATGATGCCCACATTCCGCTCGCGGCCATAAGCGGCGATGGCGCGGATCGAGGCGATGTTCCGCCGGATGGTCTCGTCATCAAAGCAACGCGCCTCCGGATCCTCTGGAAAATAACACACATAGTGAAACCCCCATTGGTTGTAAACGCGGTCGGTCTGATACGGCTCGATGCCAGGTATCAGATGGTCAACCTTCAACTTGGCCGCCCAGTCGATGATGGCCTTCCATGTCAGAACGGTATCGTGGCCAAAGTCGCTCAGTTTACCCCAAGGTCCGTCACAAGGTTCGAGTAATGATGGGAAAAACCACCAGATTGCTTTTTTCTTTTTCATAATTTTTTAGGTGCGGCCTCGGGGATTTCCGAAAACCGCTTGCAGATATCGAGTCCGGTCATCCATTCGATCTTGTCGCCGTAAAACTTATTGAGGCGCCCGATCGCAATCGTGAGCACCTCCAGCCCGTGATAAGTCCCTTCGGAATACAAGTTGGCGTAGTGCGTAAAGAATTGGAGGCAGACGCCTTTCTTGAGCTGGTCAACGAATGTCCCGGTTGTTCCATCGGCAGAGATAAATTGATCGGCCAGCCGCTGGATGTCGGCCTCGGTGAACTTGTCCGAGTAATCCAACACATCCGACAGCGCGGGGCGCATCGAGACAGCCATGGCACCGTCCGCCCGCTTGTAGATCACGCCCGGACGATCCCCCTTGTCATTGAAGATCATGACAAATTTCAGGCCCGCGACCTTTTCAGCAGCAGTTAATGTCGCCTCGCCGAGGATATGGTTTTTATCATACGGGTAGCGCCAGCATATCGTAAGACCCCCGACTTCGATGCCCATACTCGTCAGGAGCCGCATCGACTCGGCGATGTATTCGGTTTGGGTTTCCAGCGTTTGCTCGGCAATCCACTCGTTTTCTTTTGGCATGTCGGCCATCAGGACCTTGTTTTTGATATCCCACGGCTTGCCATGCGTGATGATTTCCGGCGTGATTGTCCACCGAGGAGTGATGAGCGTTTTAATCGTCTCAATC
>JAPLTI010000191.1 GCA_026398285.1 Verrucomicrobiota bacterium | reverse complement strand
ACGGCAAAGAGGAGCTGACTACCGTTGCTGCATTCCTGCCCTGGCGGGGTTCGCCGGTCCGCAGTCCATGGCCCCTGACGCCCGAAACCTAATCGCCGCAAGCAAGCGAGGCAACTGGTAATCCATCGATCTTGCCCGCAGGCCGCGTCCGTGCAAAATCACACGCATGTCTTCCATCAATCAGGATTCTGTTCGTCAGGCTCTCAGTGCCGTCAAATACCCCGGCTTTTCGCGTGATATCATTTCGTTTGGTTTGCTTCGCGATGTGGTGGTGAGCGGATCGGATATCGATGTGCAGTTGGTGCTCTCAACAAATGACACGGGCATTGCAAAAAAAATCCACGCTGACGCGACAGCGGCTCTGCAAGCCATGGGCGGCGCCGGCCGGGTTTCTGTGAAAATCGATGTTCAGGCTCCCGCCACCACTACCGGAGCCGTGGGCCCTGCGAAAATCGAGGGCGTGAAGCATGTCATCGCCGTGGCCAGCGGAAAAGGCGGCGTCGGAAAATCCACCGTCGCGGCCAATCTGGCTCTCGCACTCGCGCAATCGGGTGCCAAGACGGGGCTCTGCGATTGTGACATCTACGGCCCGAGTATCGCTCTCATGTTCGGCGGAACCAACGAACGCCCGACGGCCGATGACGACAACCGCATCATCCCCATCGAGCGGCATGGAGTCTCGCTCATGTCCATGGGTTTCCTCCTCGACGACGGCTCCCCAGCTGTCCTGCGCGGGCCGATGGTCACGCGCTACACACAGCAATTTTTGCGACAGGTCGCCTGGGGAGATTTGGATTAACTCATCCTCGACATCCCTCCCGGCACGGGGGATATCCAGCTCACCATCGTTCAGACAGTCGCGCTCTCCGGTGCCGTCATCGTCACAACGCCGCAGGAGGTCGCGCTCATCGATGCCCGCAAGGCTATCGCGATGTTCGGCAAGACGAATGTGCCCATCCTCGGGATCGTCGAAAACATGAGCTTCTTTTTGTGTCCGGGGGATGGAAAACGCTACGACATTTTCGGCACGGGTGGGGGTTCCCGCGAGGCGGCGAAGCTCCAGATTCCGCTGCTGGGCGAGGTGCCGATCGAGCCTCTCGTGCGCGAGGCGGGCGACACTGGGCGTCCTGCTGTGGCTGCGCATCCGGGAAGCGCAGCGGCGGGAGTTTTTCAAGGCATCGCCGAAAAAATCAGCGCCACTCTCAAGTAGCTGTCTTTTGAATCAAGGCTGGGCCTCGGGTTGATTTGCGACCTTTGAGGAATGCTGGTCGATTTTTTGAGCAAGCGCGGGATTTTTTGGATCCAGCCCATGGGCTTTTTGCCAATAGATGACGGCCTCTGTGGTTTTGCCGAGTTTTTCGTAGGCGTCGCCGATGTGATCGAGAACCACGGGGTCGGGCTTCTCAAGAAGCGAGGCGGCGCGGAGGAGTTCAGCTACGGCTTCCGTGTAGCGCCCTTGGCGGAAAAATACCCAGCCAAGGGTATCGACATAAGCCCCGTTGTGCGGGTCCAGTTCCAGTGCGCGCTGGACGAGTTGCTCGGCGGTGTCCAGATTTTCGTTCCGGTCGGCCCACATGTAGGCGAGGAAATTGTAGGGATCCGGATTTTCGGGATCGAGGGTGATGGCTGTTTTGATGAGTTCGGCCGCCTTCACATAGTGCCCCGCTTGCTCGGCGGCGGCTCCATAGCTCATGTAGAAAGACTGGTCGAGCATTTCGGGATTTGAGTTTGAGGCCTCGATGAGCGTGCGCTCGAATGCCATGAGCGCTGCGGCGTGTTGCTTGGATTGGCTGAGGGAGATCGCCCGCAGGAGCGTGAAGCCGGTCAGGTAGGGAAAGCGTTTCTCGGCCTCGATGGAATATTGGAGGGCGACCTCATGCTCTCCAGAGCGAAGGGCGATGTTTCTGCAATGACCTCGTCCAGGAGGCGCGCGGCAGCGGTATGGTCGCCGGTGTGCGCGTAGCATTCCGCGAGCTTTTCCTTCAGCCCGGAGAGCGATGGCTGCCTTTCAAAAGCCGCCTTGTAGAGCTCGACCGCGCTGGCTGCATCGCCGCAGGCGAAATAATAATCCGCCGTGCGCGAGAGGATTTCTGGATCGTTTGCGCCGGTTTGTGACGCACGATCGACCAGCACGAGGATTTTTTCCCAGTTGCTTTGCGAAATCGGGAGCTTTGAACGCTTGGTATCTCTCAGCCGCAGTTCGGCCAAATCCAGCCAGAATTCGGGATTTTTGTTTTCGGATTTCAGCGCCCTCTGAAAAAGCCCCTCGATTCGCTTGTTCTGGCCTGTAGCCCGGCAAACTTCCCATAGAACCTCGAAGGCACTCGAATTATCAGGCGCGATGTCGTGCGCGATGGTAGCAAATTTTTCGGCAAGAGCCGGTTTATCAAGTTGGCGAAGGTAGATATTCGCCAGCGCAATAGGCGCCGAGGGATTGCGCGGCGAGGCCTTCACCGCATCCTTCAATACGGAAAGCGCCTCGGTCGTCTCGCCCCGGCGCAGATGGTGCTGGGCGACATCCAAAGCCAAATCACAAAAGGCGGGATCCAACGCCAGCACGCGCTTCTTGTTTTCAAGCGCCTTGTCCGGGCCTTCTGTTTCTTCCTCGAAAATGGCCTGCATGTAGCGGGCATGCGCTTCGGCTGTTTTTTCCGCCCGCTCGGAAAGCTCAAAGGGGACGGGGTGAGCGAGGCAATCGGGAACTTGAAAATCGGCCTGGGAGCCTGCGGCCGACAGCGAAAACGCAACCCACCCGGCAAGTCCTGCAACACAGGCTGGCATCCGGAGGCGGTGGAGGTCTGCCGATCGTCCGTTCATTGCTGCAACAATAACCGCTCAATGGCGTTTTTCCATATGGAAATGAAGGCCAGCATCCGGCTCAGATTTCTTGAAACCCTCGGAGAAGTCCGCGATAATCGTCCGCTTCATGGCGAAGCGCTCCACAGCAGTCAAAATTCCGGCATTTGTTGTCGGTCTGGTGCTCCTATTTTCGGGAATTTACCTCTTCGCGTCGCTGGCAAGTTACGATCCCCGTTCAGTTCCAGGCTGGGCACCGATCATCAGCAGCGTGGCCCGATCTGTCGGAGCAAGTCCGAATCTGGGCGGACCACTTGGCGCTCTCCTCGCCGGGTATTCGCTTTTTTTCTTCGGCGGGGCGGCTTATTTGCTCGCTATGGTGACCATCGGTTACGGCTTGGCGAAATGGTTTCTGCCGGGCTACCGCCTGCGTGATAAAGTCCCGTGGGGCATTCTCATGGTTTTGCTCGGGGCCTGCCTCCTGCAACTCCAGCCTATCTTTTTGACCGATTGGAAATCCGACCTCCGCATCGAGGGGCCGGGCGGATTCTTTGGGCTCTGGCTCGGACGGAAAGCCATCTACAATCTCGTCGGGAGCTTTTCATTTTTTCTCCTCTTCGCTCTCTATGTCATCAGCCTTCTTTACGCGCTGACTTCCCATCCTATCCGCGATGGACGGATCGCTTGGAAGGCATTTCTGGCTTGGCGCGAAGCTCGCCGTGTGGCGCGGTTACAGACACTCGCGGCTGATAAACGCATCGAGGAGGAACGCGCCGCGCTGGAGAAAAGGGCCGACAAGCTGGAGAAAAAAGCCCGCAAAAAAGGCATCGAAATACCCGAGCCGGAATTGGAGCTCTTCCCAGCTGATTTGCCGGAACCCGAAATCATCGATGCCACGGCCTCATCCGCCTCCAAAAAGCCAAAGCTCTCGGAACTCCGCGCCAACCGCGATACGAAGGATTCGTTTCCTCCCGGTCTCATCGATGTGCATTTCGAGAATTATATCATGCCCGGCACGGAGCTTCTGGATGCTCCGGATGAGACGGATCGCGAGCCCCTCGACCGCGAGGAGCTGAAGAACAATCAGAATCTTATCATCGACACGCTGGCGCAATTCGGCATCAAGGCGACCCCTGGCACGATCACGAAGGGGCCTACGATCACCCGCTACGAGGTTTACCCGGATGTCGGCGTGCGTGTTGACAAAATCGTGGCTCTGGAGCGCGATATCGCGCGCGCGACGCGCGCCGAGAGGATCAACATCCTGGCGCCGATTCCTGGGAAGGACACGGTTGGCATCGAGATCGCAAACTCGAAGAAGGTTAAGGTGACTCTTCGTGAACTCTTCGAAAAGGATGTCTGGCGTGAATCCTCCGCCAAGCTCCCTCTCGCGCTTGGCATGGATGTTTACGGTAACACGATCATCGGTGATCTCGCCAAAATGCCTCACCTGCTTGTTGCGGGAACCACCGGCAGTGGTAAGAGCGTTTGCATCAATTCTATCATTGCCAGCCTTCTCTTCCGCTACTCGCCGGAGCAACTACGCTTCATCATGATCGATCCGAAGGTCGTCGAGATGCAGATTTATAATTCCCTGCCGCACCTCATCACTCCCGTCGTCACCGATCCCAAAAAGGTGCTGCTTGCGCACCGTTGGGTTGTGGATGAGATGGAACAGCGCTACAAGATTTTCGCCAAGTGCAAGGTCAAGAACATCTCCGGCTTCAACGAGCGCCCGCTCCCGAAATCCCAAGCCGAGCTGGATGCCGAGAGTGCCGCCAATGCCGCTAAAGAAAACCCGGCCATCGAGCCTGAAGCGGTGCTTGAGGAGCCTCCCAGCGAGACGGCGGCGCCTTTCGATGACCCGTTGCCCTCTGCGGAGCCTGATGAAATCGAGTCCAGCGAAGAAGAGCCCCCCGATGAGGAGCCGATGGCTCCGCCGGTGCGAGTGCCGCGCTCGGACGACCTCATCATTCCAGACCGCATGCCTTTCATCGTCGTGATTATCGACGAGTTGGCGGATCTCATGCAGACCGCTCCTGCTGATGTCGAGAGTGCCATCGCCCGTATCACCCAAATGGCCCGCGCAGCCGGCATTCACATGATCGTGGCCACTCAGACGCCGCGAGCTGATGTTGTGACTGGCATTATCAAGGCAAACATCCCAAGCCGTATCGCATTTCAAGTCGCCTCGAAAATCGACAGCCGCGTTATTCTGGATGAAAACGGAGCCGAAAAACTCCTCGGCCAAGGCGACATGCTCTATCTCCCGCCCGGCACCTCGAAATACACCCGCGCCCAGGGTGTGCTCGTCACCGAGGAGGAAATCCACCGCCTCGTGGAATTTGTTTCGAAACAAGCTGAGCCGAATTTCGACAAGAGCATTCATGAAAAGCTCACCAGCACCAATATCCCAGAGGAGGACGTGAGTGATGAGGACGAGGAACTCTGCACCAAATGCCTTGAAGTCATCCGGCAGGAGAACCGCGCCTCGACCTCCATGCTCCAACGCCGTCTGAAATTAGGCTATACACGCGCTGCCCGAGTGATGGATATTCTCGAGCAACGCGGCATCGTCGGGCCTAAAGACGGCGCGAAAGACCGCGAAATTCTTGTCGATCTGAACGAGGAGGGCCAATTTTGAAAAACCACGACCATCAGCCCGAAAGCGATTTCTTCATCGGTGCCCGCCTCTCCGCACGCCGGCAGAAACTCGGCATTCAGCTCGAGAAGGCCGCCAAGGATATCCGGGTCTCGGTATCCCGCTTGAGCCAGATCGAATCCGACGACTTCTCTAGCTTTGCCCATCCCACCTACGCGCGGTTGTTCTTGGTCGATTATGCGAATTACCTGCGCGTCCCGCTCGAGGAAATCCGCGATTACCTGCCAGGCAGTAAAAAACTCGGCACCTCCGACAATCGCTACCTCGAAGTTCTGCTGGCACGCCAAACCTTCCTGCACGGCGATCAGTTCAAATCCCTCCGCCGCCTTCTCTTTGGCGTCGGCGCCGGTCTCTTGGTTCTCATTCTCATCGGTCTCGGAATTTATTTCTGGAAAACCTGGAAAAAATTGGAGCGCGTCCAGCCGGTTGCCAATGCTTCAGCCGCTTTGCCGGTTGCCACGCCGAGACCCGTAGCGTCACCCACCGCCAAACCTCGCCCGTCTGCTACCCCTGCATCCACTCCCGAGGTTGTGCGCGTGCTCCCTGAAGCCACGCCCACTCCGGCCAGCAAAGCCTCGCCAACGCCCTTCACCCTCCCGCCATTCGAACCCTCTCCCCGGCCAAAACGCCCGCAATGAAATCTTCCATTGAAGCCGCCCCGCGCCGGGTTGGCATGATCAGCCTCGGCTGCGCCAAAAATCTCGTCGATGCAGAGATCATGCTCGGGTCCGCAAAATCCGAGGGCTTCGAAATCACCGCCGACCCAGCCGAAGCGGATGTCCTCATCGTGAACACCTGCGGGTTTATCGATTCTGCGAAACAGGAATCCATCGACGCCATTCTGGAAGCCTCCCGCCAGCGCAACGAGGGCAAGCGCCCCGATGCCAAAATTGTCGTCAGCGGCTGCCTTTCCCAACGCTTTTCCACCGATCTCGTCGGCGAACTTCCCGAAGTCGATGCCTTCATCGGACTCGATCAAGTAGCCGAAGCCGGTGCAATCTTCCGCCGCGTGCTCGAAGAGGACAAATCCAGCGTCCTCAACCTCGTGACGCCGAAGTCCCGCTATATCCCTGACTTCGCCACCCCGCGCTTCCGTCTCAAGCCAAACCACTCCGCCTATGTGAAAATCGCCGAGGGCTGCAACCATCCATG
>JAPLTI010000063.1 GCA_026398285.1 Verrucomicrobiota bacterium | reverse complement strand
TTTGCAGAGGGAAAAAATCGCCGCATCGGGACTCGGTGGCTACTTCGATGCGATTGCTGTGTCGGGAGAACACGGTATCGGCAAACCGCGTGCTGAAATTTTTCAGATTCTGCTCGGCAAGCTTGGTGTCTCGGCGGACCGCGCCGTGATGGTGGGCAACAGCCTCGAGCGCGACATTGCCGGAGCGCTCAATGCCCAACTCGCTGCCGCAGTCTGGCTGCAGGTGCCGGGTTCCGAGGAACACGCGGCGGTTAAGCCTCACCACACCATTCGCGGCTTGCATGAAATTCCCGCTCTCGTGGCGGGAATTTGACACATCTCAGACCTGCTTGGCGCGAGAGGGTAGGTGCTCGGTGCAGTATTCCTTACCATCCGCTGAGACGCGGAATTCGGCATCCGGATTTGAGACTTCGGTGATTTTGCAGAATTCGCAGCAGTGGATCGTTTGCTCGCTGTGGAGCGCCTTTTCAAAGCGCTTGCGGCGCTCGCCGTTTCGCATCGACTCCGCGCGGTTTTTCAGGAACGCCGGAGCGAAAAAGAGCAGGTAGTTCCCAAGGCACATGACCACCATCATTTTCATATCCAATGGTCCAAAGAGTAGGTATCCGGCTGGAACGATCAGGCTGAACAAGGCAACCCACTTCATTTTTACCGGGATGATCATGAACAGCATAATCTCGAAATTCGGTGCCAGTGTTGCCGCAGCCAGAAAGAGCGAGAGGTTTAGAAAAAAGTTGCCGCCGGTGGCTCCAAAAAGAAGCGCCGAGACAATGCAGAACGCCATCCCGAGAAAATAATACGCGTTCAAGCGGAAGACGCCCCAGCTTTCCTCCAGCATGTCGCCAAGCCACCAAGTGAAAATCAGGTAAAAGAGGATCCAGAAGAAGCTCATCGTCTCCGGAATGAAAATCCAAGTCACCGCGCGCCAGATTTCGCCGTTCCGAAAAGCGATAGGATCGAGTTGTAGGGCTTGGATGTAGTCTGGTTGAAGCGTCAGTAGGATGAAGACCAGCGCGTTCAAAGCCACGACATAGCGGATGAGGCCGGGAATCGCAAAGCGGCCGAGTGTTTTTTCGAGAGGGTCGAGAATTGTCATGTGAGGAGTCCAGAATCCCCACCTCGAAGGGGGCTTGTAAAGTGTGGAGAGTTTTTTGTTACCCGTTGACTGGTGAAAATGCCTTTTCTTCCCCAAGGGGACTCGGAATAATTCCGGCCTCATACCTTCACCATGCCAAAGTCCCAACCCAACATGCGCCCGTATTCCTCAGCCGTTTTCGATGGTCTCAACCGGGCGCCGAGCCGTGCCATGCTCTACCCCGTCGGATACAAGGAGAGTGATTTTTCGAAACCCCAGGTTGGCATAGCTTCGACATGGAGCATGGTCACTCCCTGCAATATGCACATCGATCAGCTCGCCCGCGAAGCCGCACTGGGAGTCGATGCGGCGGGAGGCAAGGGAACAATTTTCAACACCATCACGATCTCGGACGGCATCTCGATGGGCACCGAGGGGATGAAATACTCGCTCGTCTCGCGCGAGGTCATCGCCGACTCCATCGAGACGGTCGTGGGTTGTCAGGGCTTCGACGGATTTGTGGCCATCGGCGGTTGCGACAAAAATATGCCCGCCTGCATCATGTCGATCGTTCGCATGAACCGTGCGGCGGTCTTCGTCTATGGCGGAACAATCCTGCCCGGCTGCCTCTCCAAGCGCCAACTCGATGTTGTCTCCGTCTTCGAGGCCGTCGGTCAGTGTGCCGCCAATAAAATCACCAAAAAAGAACTGCACGATGTGGAGTCCAATGCCATCCCTGGGCCGGGCTCCTGCGGCGGAATGTATACGGCCAATACCATGGCCTCCGCGATCGAGGCGATGGGCTTCAGTCTTCCAAACAGCTCGGCGCAAAACGCCGTCTCGCCCCAGAAGAACGCGGATTGCCGGAACGCCGGCGCTGCTGTCCTGAACATGCTCAAGCGCGGTATCCTGCCCTCGGATATCATCTCCAAGGAAGCTCTCGAGAATGCCATCACGGTCATCATTGCCCTCGGTGGATCCACAAACGCCGTAATGCACCTTCTTGCCATCGCGCATACGGCTAAAATCAAACTCACGCTGGAGGATTTCACCCGCATTGGCCGCCGTGTGCCGGTTCTGGCCGATCTCAAGCCCAGCGGCCGTTTTCTCATGTCCGAATTGGTTTCCATCGGCGGCATCGTGCCAATGATGAAGACCCTGCTTGCGGAGGGATTGCTACACGGCGATTGCCTCACGGTCACCGGCAAGACGCTCAAACAAAACCTCGCTCCCTTCAAGCCCTACCCGAAGGGCCAGGAGATCATCCGCCCCATCAAGAATCCGATCAAAAAAGACAGCCACCTTGTCATTCTCAAAGGCAACCTCGCCTCGGAAGGCGCCGTCGCCAAAATTAGCGGCAAGGAAGGCGAAAAATTCAGCGGCCCCGCGCGGGTTTTCGAATCCGAAGAAAAAGCTCTCGAGGCCATCCTTGCCAACAAAATCAAGAAGGGTGATGTCATCGTCATCCGCTACGAAGGGCCTCGCGGCGGTCCTGGGATGCGCGAAATGCTCTCGCCCACCAGCGCCGTCATGGGAGCCGGCCTCGGCAAGGATGTCGCCCTTATCACGGACGGGCGCTTCTCGGGAGGCACTCACGGATTCGTCGTTGGGCACATCACTCCCGAGGCGTTTGATGGCGGGGCGCTTGCCATTGTGAAAAATGGCGACCCGATCACGATCGATGGCGTGAAGCACTCGCTCACTCTGGATATTCCAGCCAAGGAGATCGCAGCTCGTTTGGCGAAGTGGAAGAAGCCGAAGCCTCGCTACGACCGTGGTGTCCTCGCAAAATACGCCAAGCTCGTCTCCACCGCATCCGAAGGCGCCGTCACCGACGGCGGGCTTTAAAACCCGATAAACCATGAGGCAATACCCGGCCAATCCCATGCAGGCAGCGGCTTACCACCGCTACTTGAGCGCGCCTTGCGCTCCGGGTGCCCATACTCAGGTTTCGATCAGTTTCGGCGAGAGCACGAATTCGGATTTTCTCCGTCAGGCATGGCAAGTCGTAATTCAAAGGCATCCGATCCTCCGCTCCGCCTTCACGAAAACGATGGAAGGCGTCATGGTGCGCGAGGCGGACAAAGCTGAACCACACTGGATCTCTCTTGATTGGCAGAGTATTCCCCCGGAGGAAATCCCCTCGAAATGGAATGACCTCCTCGCTGCAGATGCTCTGGCTGATTTCGAGCCAATAGCCATTCCACTGATTCGTTTTCACGAAATCCGTCTTCCTGGCGGCTCGGGGCATTATTTGCTCACCGCTCCAGCCTTTTTGCTGGATGAATTTTCGATTACCCGCGTTCTTTTGGATTTGCTGCTTACGCTGGGGCAATCTCCTCTGGCACCTGCTGGGAATCCTCCCGAGTATCTGAAACCCAAAGGCTGGAATGAGTTTTTGAAAGGGGCCACGGCTCCGTTGTGCTTGGAGCCCCGTTTCGGAAAGGGCGAGCAAGTGAGGGCCTCGCTTCTACTGAACCGCGACAAAACTTCAGCCTTCTCGAAATTTTGCCTGGATCACGACCTCGAAGAGAACTTGGCCCTGCGTTGCCTGTGGTCGCTTTTGCTGAGGCGTTTTGGAGCGTCAGGAAATGTCATGCTCGCTCTCTTTGATGCCCGAGGTGAATCAACCGAGGCAGGTTTTTTTCAAAACTGGCTTCCCGTGGTCCACTCTTGGAACGAATCC
>JAPLTI010000139.1 GCA_026398285.1 Verrucomicrobiota bacterium | reverse complement strand
GTGCCAACCGTAGCCATGAGTGCCGCCTCGGATGCCGGTAAGGAGGAATTCCTGCGCAGAACCGCCAACCTCCTCACCACCCAGAGCCTTGCATTCACAGTCTACATCGTAGGCCAGACCGGCGAAATTCTCACGAAAAGCGGCACGGACACCTTTGTTCCCGCTTCGACAACCACTACGGAGACAGTCATCCAACTTGAACCCGTTTATCCCGCAACCAGCGATGAAACGCCCGTCGCTCCAACCGAGTGGAAAACACTCAAGCCACGAACCCTTTCGTATTAAACCCGTGCAAAACCGCATTTTCCCGGCCCTTTTTTTTGCGACATTCGTGACCTTCTCCCTTGCATCGGCACATGCCGAGGAGAAGGAGGAGAAACCCAAAGACGGATATGTAAAAATTTTCAACGCCACCTATCGGAACGGCGTGGAAAAATGGGACACTGGACTCAATCTGAAATTCCACGACGAACCGCTCGCCAACGATGTGCGAGTGGGCGAAGGCGGACTCGTGAGGCAGATCACCTATAAACAAAAAGACACGGTGGATGTCTTTCGCAACCGCGAATACCTCAAAGTGCCCTCTCCTGCCAACGAACTGCCCGCCGCAAAACTTTCAGCAACCTTCGAGGAAGGCAGCGTCACGATTCTCGTCGTTCATGGAGAAATAAGCCGCAGCGGGGAAAATGTGAAAATCACCGCACTCCGCGAATTCCCCGTGCCCGAAGAGTCCCTCCGCCCCGGCCAGGCACGGTTCGTCGTTACCAATTTTCGCAATGGCGAGCCGGTCTACCTCTCAATCGGCAGCTTGGCCCCCTTCCCGCTCGCACCAAATGAACAACGCGAAATCTTCCTCGCGCCAGGCGAAACCGAGATTTTCCTCATCCACAAGGAACCCGGAAAATCCGATTTCAAACGCCAACTCGCCGCTTTCAAATTCAAGGCGAACCACAACTACACCGGCATCATTTTTCCAGCGGCCGAAATTCCAAACCGCCCATCGCTCCGCATCTCAGATTCCAATCAAGACTGGTCGGGCATCCGCGCCCCGAAGAAAAAGGACGAAGAAGAATAACCTCAGACTCGCGCCTGCTCCGTGCCTGCGCTCCCAATGATTCTGCCATCCATGATTCTGTCAAATGGTTCGAGAGCATGCCACCAACTCTGGCGGTCATAGACACGCCGCTACAATGCGCAGCCTTTCCTACTCGCTCTTATTCCCCCAATGATTTTGCTGTCCATCATTTTGCCAAGATGAACCGAGGGTCGAGAGACCAGTGTCTAGAGACTACCGTCAATCGACTCGCTCCGCTTCGAATCTGTCCCCCCCTGCCCCTCCTCAGCTTTCAAAGCCAGAAACGAACGGCAGCGGCGTTTGAATTCTTTGGTTGAACCAAAAACTTTATGCGTTATTTTTATGCGTTATGAAGACCTGCTCAATTATGGAGGCGCAGCACAATCTGGCTGCATTGGTGCGGAGGGTTGAGGTCGAAGGCGAATTGGTGATCACGCGGCGGCGCAAGCCTGTGGCGAGACTCGTTCCCCTCGAGAAGCCGCCATTGGTGTTTCCTGACTTCAAGGCGCGCGCGCACAAAATCTGGGGTGGGGCCTGGCAGGGTGCGGGGTCTGACGAATTATTGGACGAAAGCCGGGGTGCACAGTGACGAGATATTACGACACGGGTATCCTGCTGAAACTGTATACGGAAGAAGAAGGATCTGATCGCGTCAGGGCTTGGGTCGTTCGACGGCGCGAGGCGCTGGTGTTCACCTCGCTGCACCGCACCGAGTGTGTTTCGGCGTTACGCCTGAAAGTCTTCCGGGGCGAGTGCCGACTGGAACAATCGAATGCGGCATTGGCGAATCTCGATACGGACGCCACAGCGGGTGTTTTGAAACACACCACCTTGGAATGGGACGAGGTTTGGGCAAGGGTTGAAATCCTTGCCCGCACTCATGCCGCCGCCACGGGTTGCAGGACATTGGACAGCCTGCATGTGGCCAGCGCCCTCCAACTCGGAGCGCGAGAGATAGTGACCAGCGACGGGCGTCAGGCTGCTTTGGCCCGCAAATCCGGTTTGAAGGTCGTTAATCCCCTGCTGTAAGGAAATTTTGCCTTCGGGAGAGGCGCAGCTAATTTGGAAATGATGGAACTTCCCTCGAATCCGAAACCGGAAAAGCCTTTGGGCCACCGCGCCTACGGCAGCATTCCGCATTTGCCCGGTTCCCGTCGAGGGCCCGCCGACAAGGGACTCTCGGAGCACCAAGCACGAATCCTCACAGAAAAAGGCCGCGACAAGCATGACACGATTATCGTCCAGGAAAAACTCGACGGAAGCTGTGTTGGCGTTGCGAAGCTCGACGGCCGTCTCGTGGCACTCATCCGCGCCGGATTTCCCGCCGCCGGCAGCAATTACAAGCAGCACCACGCTTTCGCCGACTGGGTGGATAAAAACCATGCCCGCTTCGAGGCCCTGCTCTCAGAAGGCGAACGCGTCTGCGGCGAATGGCTGATGGAGGCCCACGGCACGATTTACAAGCTGACCCACGAACCATTTGTCGCCTTCGACATTATTCGCGAACACGACCGCACGCCCGCTTCAGAAGTCGCTTCCCGGTGCGCCGCTGTGGAGCTCGTTACGCCGCGCATCATTCACGCAGGCTCCCCTGTTTCGATTGCCGAGGTTCTGGAAAAACTCGAACCGAGCGCCCATGGCGCAGTCGATGGAGTCGAAGGTGCCGTCTGGCGCTGCGAGAGGAAGGGAACAGTCGACTTCCTCGGAAAATTCGTCCGTCCCGAGAAGATAGATGGCAAATATTTGGAGAACATTTCAGGCGGCAAACCCATCTACAACTGGCTACCCGGATCACTTGATTGAAAGGCGGGACACCCCCGCCTCGCGCGTGACATCATTTCGAAATCACCACCTCCCCCGCAGTGAGCGGGGTGATGTGGCGTAGGCCTTGGACGAGGTATTCCTCGACGACGGCTCCATTGCCTTGCAAAAGGCGGAGGCTGTCGGGAGCGGGACCGCGTTGGATGGCGACGCGCTGGATATCCGGGCTGTGGCTCACTGTGACGAGTGGGAGCCCATCGGCGGTGGTGAGTTGAACGCCATCCGGCCCGAATGCGGCTTGGAGAGTGACTTCGTCATGCTTGCCGGTGAGCGGGTTTTCATCCAAGCGAAAGCGGAGTGGTGCGGGTGGAGGGCCGACTATAGCATTGGCGCTGGCCTGCCCGTCCACAAAACCAAAAGCCGGGGCGTCCTGAATCGAGCGTTCCCATTCGATGGACCATCCGCCTTCGGGATTCCGCGAAAGAACCCGCAGTCGCTGCAAACCCGGCGACTCCTCCAGAACAGAAAAAACATCGCTCGTGCGCGAGGCTCGGACCAAGACAGGGCGAGGGTCTCCGGGCTTGGGAACAAGCGCCCTCAGGATGCCGCCTTCGAAATTTGCCTGAGCGACGACGGGCGAGGCGTCGGGATCCATCGAAGCGCCCGAGAACCACAAGGTTTTGCCTTCGCCAAACGACAGGGAAGCCGCATTCGCAGGGACCGGAATTTTTGCGAACGGCTCACCCGTGGTGGAAATCCACACAGCACCGGCGGCTGAACCTGCGACGGCATTCTCTGCGGCGGCGAGATTTTCAAAACGGGCCGGAGCCGGAGCTTGCGAGGTCACTCCATCGAGAGTCAGAGTTTTGATGACATCGCCCTCGGAGAAAGTGACGCACTCATTGTCTGCGGCAAGGGCCGTGGGACGCGAGTCAACGGGAAACCCTGCCAAGGGCATGTTGCTGCCGTCATCGAGGGAAAAGGCCAACCAACCTTGAGTGGAATGCGTCACAGCAACGCGGCTCGTGACTGCGAGAAGGATGCTGGATGCGCCCACGCTCTCGATTTCCCGGCTCCACAAAAACCCTTTCTCATTCGAATATCGTGCGCAGAACCCTTGGCCTGCCGCAGTGCGTCCCGTGAGCACCAAGTCCCCGCCGGGCAACATAGCAAAATCCTCGATCCGGCGCGGCACGGGAGAGTCCGCCGAGGAAACCCAGTCGTTGAAATGAAAGGCCTCTCCCTCCACTGCCACATCGCCGATGAGGTAGCCCCTTAAAAAATATCGACCGGCTGGCACCTTCTGCCCTGCATCGTCGCAACCGTCCCACTGCGTGATGTAGCCATTGAGCCCAATACGAAAGGCCTCCTCGTCATCCATCGCATGAAGGATTCTCACCAACTTGCCCGCTTTGTTGAAGACCCCCAGTGTGATCAATCCCTGCCCCGGCACAGCAAAGGCGACTTCCTGGGTCTCGGGCGGAGCCGCCTGGAGCAACGAGACAGCAAAAACAAATGCGAGCGCGAAGGCGCATAACCTTGGGAGGGCCATCCTCCGGCATGGCCCAAATATTTCCACGCAAGGTGGGGACTCACTTTCAGACACCTCCCACACCAAAGCCGCCCACCGCCCACGCCGCTTCGCGGCTGAAAAATCGGCCATGCGGGACGATGGCCCTCCCAGTTGGTGCGAAAAAATCACAGGTAGTGCTTCCAATCGAGATTCGGAAAAATGTTGTCCCGCACCTCGCAGGCCGAGAGGAGCGCTTCGTTGGGCTCGCTGCTCTCCAGCATTTCGTGAAGCTTGTTGAAGCGGAGAATATGATCCTTCGTGCGGCGCGTCGCGTAATCCACCGCAGTCCCGGTCTTCATGAGAAACGCCCAGTCGCTCGACTGTGCGAGGAGTAGTTCACGCGCGAGTTGTTGCAGGAGGCGCTTGGTAAAAACGGAGCGCGTATTTTGATGCTCGCGCGCCGCAGCGGTCATACGGCGGGCGGCGGCGTGGAGATGCGGATAGATCCACGCGTTGCAGCGGTCGAGCCAGACCTCCCAGTAGCCCTTGTTTCCCCAACTCGAAGGCGAGGGACACACCATCTGCTGCGTCGGATTTTCCTTCAAATAGGCTCCCGGCGTCGTGAGGCGGAATGTGTTTTGATCGTAGGCCGCCTTGCGCAAAAAGAGATCGAGAAATTCCGGCCCCTCATACCACCAGTGGCCAAAAAGCTCGGCGTCGAAGGGGCTCAGGATCACCGGATCAATCGGCAGCATGGATTTCAAATGCTCAAACTGCTGGATGCGGGCGTTCAGGAAGTCCCCCGCGTGGTGATCGGCCGCAGCCATCGCCCAGGCGCGGTTGTAGACCTGTTTGTCCGGCGAGCCGGTGATACGGTGGTATTTGAAGCCTGTGTTGCGACGGCAGCCCATGTCAGGCAAGACGGTGCGGAGGTAGTCCTCCGGCAACTCCATGCCGATGTCTCGGTAAAAATCGCGATAGGCCGGATCTCCCGGATAGCCCTCGCGCGCGCTCCAGACCTGCTTGCTCGACTCGCGGTCGCGTCCAAAAACAGCTGGACCAGCAGGCGTGAAATACGGCGCGTAAATGGCAAAGCGTGGCCTCGGCTCGCCATACATGAGTCCATGAGCATCCACAACGAACCACCGCAGATTCGCCTCCTGCAACAGGGCGTCCACGCGGGGCACATACGCGCACTCAGGAAGCCAGATACCCTCGGGAGCCACTCCAAAGCACTCGCGGTGGTAGTCGCAACCGATGAGAATTTGCGCCCGCATCGCCTCCGGCACAACCTCCATGAGCGGCAGAAATCCATGCGTTGCGGCGCAGGTGATGATTTCAATAATGCCATCCGCTTGGAGCTGAGCAAGTGCACCGACAATATCGCGGTTGATTTCTCGTGTGTAAAAATCCAGCGCCTCTGAGAGACGAGCGTGATAGTGCCGCGCCACATCGCGCATGGCAGCGTCATGCGCCGTGCGTTCGATCTCCATCGCCGCCAACTCGACCCCGCGCGCGAGATAGCGCTCGGAGCGTCCCTGCAGCAACGGATCCCGCAACATCGCGCAGAGTGGCGGAGTGAGGGTGAATGTGAGCTTCACGGGTGCCTTGTCAAAAACAAGGCGGCGCAGGTTTTTCAGAAGCGGAATGTAACACTCGAGAATCGCCTCAAAAAGCCAGTCCTCCTCTAAGAATTCCTCATGCTCCGGGTGCCTGACCCACGGCAAGTGGGCGTGCAGGAGGAGGGCAAGAGAACCTTGATGCATAAATGCGTCTCGGGATCATATCGAGACCGGCGCACGCGACAAGCGCGCAGAGTTTCAATCGTTCCATCCACTCCAAGCCAGAAGTCCTGAAAGCGCCCTTGCGCGGTGGCTCAGTGCATTTTTCACTTCGGAGCCAAGCTGCGCAAAGGTCTCGCAATGCCCCTCCGGAACGAAGAGCGGATCGTAGCCGAATCCTCCCGATCCTTTTTCCTGATTGATGATCACGCCCTCGACCGATCCACTGAAAGCCGCGAGCTTGCGACCCGCCCGCGCCAGCACAATCACACAGCGGAAACGCGCCGAGCGTTCCTTGCCGCGCAGGCCCTCGAGCTTCTCCAAGAGCAATGCACGGTTCGAGGCATCCGTCGCCCCAACCCCCGAAAATCTGGCCGACCACACACCCGGCGCCCCATCCAAGGCATCAACCTCCAGGCCGGAATCATCCGCAATCACCCATCCGTCAAAATGCCCTGACACTGCAAGAGCCTTGAGCGTGGCATTCTCTTCAAAAGTCACCCCCGTCTCCTCCACCTCCCCCACTCCACTGATCGTGGAGAGATCCAGAACCTCAAAATCCGCACCCAGAATTTCCCGAATCTCACCGACCTTGTGGTCATTACGGGTCGATACAAGCAAGCGCCGCGAAATCGTTTTGTTCATGAGCGTTTTTAAACTCGAAGGCAGATTTTTTAGAACCAGATTTTTTTATCTAAACCCAGTCCCTATCGCACCACCACCGCCCTTCGGACCATCGGCGATGTGCTTCTCTCGCACTTCACAGTGCTTCGGTTCGCATGACCCATTTCGCAGCCACGAAACGGAGTGAGGAAGGCAATTTTCGGGAGGTTCTGAGCAGGCTGTTGTCTGTGCGTAGTTCCGCGTCTTCGGTGGAAATTTTTGGGCCATGCCGGAGGATGGCCCTCCAAATGTGGGAGCGCCGCTTCAGCTGCGAAGCCGCGTGGACAGGTTTAGGCGAGGGATTTGTGGGAGCCGTCGCAGAGGACGCCGTTGGCGCTTTGTTTGCAGGCGCAGAAATAGACGGTGCCGTCTTTTTCGGCGGTGTAGGGAACTGGGGCGAAGTCGGTGCCCTTGTGGGATCCATCGCAGAAGGGTTGGGATTTGCTCTCACCGCAGGAGCACCAGTAGTAGGTTTTGCCTGCGACAACAGTGACGGGAGCGGGGGATTTTTGGGCGATTTTGGGTTTATTCATGGTTTGATTGGTGAGGAGTTTTAGCGAATGCGATAGGATCCATCGCCGACACTGAGGACTTGGATTTTTACATTCGTCAGGCCTTGTTTGGTGAAGCCGAGGTCGTCGGCAACGGGCTTTGTGACGTCGAGCATGCGGCCGCGGATGAAGGGTCCACGGTCATTGACGCGGACTTTGACCGAGCGGCCGTTTTTAAGGTTGGTGACACGGATGACGCAAGGGATGGGCAGTGTTTTGTGGGCTGCAACCTTTGTCCATGGCCAGAGTTTCTCACCGGTGGCCGTCTTGCCGGGAAAGATGAGGAAGTGCTCGGAGTAGTGCGACGCGACACCGACCTCGCTGTGGCCGATGGCATCGCGGGGCTGCATGGGGTGATATCGAATGCCACGAATCGAGTAGGGCTTGGTTTTGTAGCCTTTGATATTCGGCCCGAGGCAAGCGGTGAGCGGCAGGCAAAATGTGGCGATGAGTCCGAGGCGGAGGGTTTGCTGAAGTATTCGTTTCACGGTGTGGTGCGAGGGTTCAACAATTGCAATGCAGCCATACGCGATGAGGGGATGCGTCCGCAATAGGTTTCAATCGCTGCCCTGGCACAGGCAGTGCCATCGTGGATGCCGAGCATGCGGCAGAGTTCGCTTTCAAAAAATTCGAGCGCCCGCATGGAAGCGGGGGAGCGGCTCAGATGCGCGGTGGCGCGTGAGAAGAGATCATAAATTTCGGGAAACGGCTCGCCGGGTTGCGTAACGAGGTCGATGAGCTCGGCGAAGTAGCCGCACAGAAAAAGATTCGACGCGGAGGTGGCGGCGAAAACCTCTACCAACCTCACTTCGCGAAGCGTGTGGAGGGAGCCGCGTTTAGGCATGGCGTAGCCGATCTCAGCCTTATGAAAAAGATCCAAGCGGCCTGCGAACTGGCTTCCCGGACGCCGCGCCGCGCGGGCCATGGCGGTGATTTTGCCATGCCCGCTTGTGAGCCATGTGGTGATGAGACTCGTATCGCTCCAAGCCTGCTTGCGGATGAGGATGGCCTCGGTTTGTTCCATGGCGGCCCCGCCCGTTTGCAGACTTAGAGAGCGATGACCCGGGCGCTGTAGATGTCGGCGTCGGCTGAGAGCTTGGCCAGCACATCCGCTCCGGGCATGCTGTCGAGGTTCAACAGCGTGAGGGCGCGCCCACCCTGTTCGGTGCGGGAGAGGCTCATGCTGGCGATGTTGATTTTCTCGGTGCCGAGGAGAGTGCCGATGTGGCCGACAATGCCTGGGCGGTCACGGTTTTCGAGCATGAGAACAACGCCTGAAGGCGTGACTTCGACCGGGTTGCCGTTCACCCGCACGATGCGCGGATCGTTTTTGGCACCGAAGAATGTGCCGCCGAGCGAGACTTTGCTGTCACCGCTGAAAACGGCGACATGGAGCCATTCGTTGAAATCGGTCTGCTCGCTGGAGCGAACCTCTTGCACATCGAGGCCGATGGTGGAGGCCATGCTGCGGACATTCACGCTGTTCACTTCCTCGCCACCGGCGTGTTTGAGGAAGCCAGTGAGGATCGCGCGGCTGATCGCATCCGTGGGCATTTCGACAGCCTTGCCACCATAGGTGATGACAACGCGGTCGTTGCGCTTTGGAGCGAGCTGGGCAACGAAGCGACCCATTTTGTCACCGAGTGTCAGGTAGGGCTTCACGACGGCTGCTGTCTTCGCGTCGATGCTCGGCATGTTGACGGCGTTTCGAATTTCACCATCGAGCAGAGCGGCGCGGATAGCCTGTGCGATTTCGATGCCGACGTTTTCCTGCGCCTCGGCGGTGCTGGCTCCGAGGTGGGGAGTGAAGACGATATTCGGAAGTTCGCGCAGCGGGAAGTCGGCGGGAGGTGGCTCGACCTCGAAAACATCGAGTGCGGCAGCTCCGACATGGCCGGACTTGAGGGCATCATGCAGGGCATCTTCAGCGACAAGTCCACCGCGTGCGCAATTCACAATGCGGACGCCTTTTTTGCAAAGGGCCAAACGGCGCGCGTCGAGCATGTGGCGGGTTTCATCCGTGAGGGGCATGTGCATGCTGATGAAGTCAGCTTGCGGGAGGAGTGAGTCGATATCCTCGACAAGCTCCACCTGAAGGCTGCGGGCGCGGCTGACGGAGAGGTAGGGATCGTAGGCGAGAACTCGCATGCCGAAGGCCATGGCGCGGCGGGCAAGCTCCGTGCCGATGCGCCCCATGCCGAGAATGCCGAGGGTTTTATTGTAGAGTTCGACGCCCTCGTATTTTTTGCGGTCCCAACGACCAGCCTTCATGCTGGCGTCGGCTTGAGGGATGTTGCGGGCGATGCTGACGAGGAGGGAAAATGCATGCTCGGCGGTGGAAATGGTGTTTCCACCGGGAGTATTCATGACGATGACACCACGGCGCGTTGCGGCATCCACATCGACATTGTCCACGCCCACGCCAGCGCGGCCGACGACCTTGAGATTCGTAGCGGCCTCCAGAACAGCGGCGGTCACTTTGGTCTGACTGCGGACGACGAGAGCGGAGAACTCCGGGATGATTTTGATAATCTCAGCCTCGGGCAGACCGGTTTTGACAACAACCTCGAGAGCGCCGCCGGAGGAGAGTTCATCGACTCCACTTTGGGACACGGGATCGGCTACGAGAACTTTAGGAGTGGAAAGGGACATTTTCTTTTCTTTCAGAATGGTGGATTGTGGATGTGAAGCGTGGCGCCCGAAGCGCTGGACTTTGGAGTTTATGGGAATTCACGAATCCGAAAATCAATTTTTATGAAATGGTCATATCGCATCGCCCGCATTTCAGGCATCGATGTCAGGATTCATGTCACTTTCCTGCTTCTTCCGGCTTTTTTTGGATTCACTGGCTGGCAGGAGGCGGGATGGCCTGGAGCCGTAGGCGAGGTCTCATTTATTGCGGCCCTGTTTTTCTGCGTGCTGCTACATGAATTCGGGCACGCTCTGGCTGGCAGACGCTATGGCATCCGCACGCCGGATATCACGCTGCTACCGATCGGCGGAGTGGCGCGGATGGATCAAATTCCCGACAAACCCTCGATGGAACTCGTCATTGCTGTGGCGGGTCCAGCAGTGAATGTGGCGATTGCCACCGTGCTGGCAGGAATTCTGATGCTGACAGGAGGAATTCTGGCTGGGCCGGACAACACTCTGCGCGTCATGCTTCACAACCTGCTGGTGGTGAATTGCGGGTTGGTTATTTTCAACATGATCCCGGCTTTTCCCATGGATGGAGGGCGGGTGCTGCGGGCCTTGTTGGCGATGAAGTTCAGCCATCTTGGAGCGACTCGAGTGGCGGCTAGGACCGGGCAGGTGCTGGCTTGCGGATTTGCCGTGCTGGGATTTTTTGGGAATCCCATGCTAATGCTCATCGCCTTGTTTGTGTTCAATGGGGCCCAGGTGGAATTGCAATATGCGGTTCAGCAGGAGCAATACGAACAAATGCTGCGGGAAATCATGGCAAGGAACGACCCTCGACCATTTTAAAAACTCAGCCGCACTTGCCGATCTCCTTGCGTTGAGAGTTCCATGCCGCCAGAATTCGTGAAGCCTCGGTTGCATTTTTTGAGGCCAACAAGCATGCCACTTCACTTTCTCGTTACGCCGGAACAGGCGGGTCAGCGTTTAGATAAATACCTCGGAGCCGGGTGCCCGGATTTCTCGCGTGCAAGGCTCCAGGCCTTCATTCGAGATGGACATGCTCTTGTGAACAAGGTCGCCGCGAAACCATCCTATCCCCTCCGCGACGGGGATGAGGTTGTTTTTGAAATTCCGCAGGAGACAGTCCCCTCACCTCTGGCAGCGCAAGATATTCCGATCGATATTATTTTTGAGGACGAGACGCTGCTTGTGCTGAACAAGCCTGCGGGGCTCGTGGTGCATCCCGGTGCAGGAAACCGCGAAGGCACACTGGCAAACGGATTGCTTCACCATTGCGGCGGACTGGAAATCGTGGGCGGCGAGGGTCGTCCTGGGATCGTCCACCGTTTGGACAAGGAGACATCGGGCTGCATTGTGGTGGCTAAAACCGAGGCCGCGCACAACTCGCTGTCGGCGCAGTTTGCATCCCGCGAGGTTGAAAAATCCTATCTGGCCCTTGCAGACGGGGTTCCTCGCATGCCGCACGGCAAAATCGACGCAGCAATCGGCCGTCATCCCGTGCATCGCCAGAAAATGGCGGCGGTCGATCGCGGGAGGGATGCCCTCACCCACTACCGAGTGCTTGCCAACAGCAATGGAAAATCACTCATCGAATGCCGCCCGCGAACGGGCAGGACGCATCAAATTCGTGTTCACTTGAAACACCTCGGGCATCCCGTGACGGGCGATCCTCAATACGGCCGCAGGGGCAGTGCGGAGCGGCACTACCTGCACGCCTGGAAGTTGGCATTCAAGCATCCCCTCACTGGAAAGCGTGTTCATTTTACAGCCACTCTCTCCCCGGATTTTCCGGACTGGGCGCTCGAAGCCGCACGGGCGCGCGAGGGCGACCGCATGGAGAAGTTTGCGTGATCAGGGAAGTCCGGCTCCATGATTTCCGCTGCTTTGAGAATCTGGATTTTTTTCCAGCCCCGCACCGCACCTGCATCGTGGGGCAAAATGCCCAGGGCAAGACTTCGATTCTCGAAGCCGTGTGCGTTCTGCTCCGACTCCAATCCCCGCGCACAACGACAACAACAGAACTCATCAAAAGCGGAGAGGATGGTTTTTCGATCGAAGGGCATTTTGCTGATACCCGCCTGCAATACCGTCACACAGCCGAGGGACGCGCGATTTCCCTCGACTCGAAGCTTCAGCAAAAATCAACAGACTACCTTTCCACAGCACGCATCACTTGGTTTTCCAATGCCGACCTTGATCTTGTTAAAGGCTCCAGCTCTGCAAGGCGGAGGTATTTGGATTTTCTCGGAACGCAATCCGTGCCCGGATACCGCAAGGCGCTGCGGGACTACGAACGCGCCCTGAGGTCACGAAATTCCCTGCTGAAGGATGGGCTTCCCCGGCGCGAGATTGCGGCTTTTGACCCTCCGCTTCTGGAGGCCGGAGAATTTCTGCTGTCGGCACGCGCAAAACTCACAGGCTCGCTGGAACCCCATGCAGCCTCGGCATGTCTGGAAATCAGTTCTTCCTCAGATGACCTAAAAATCGAATACCGGCCGGGCTGCCAGCTCCCGTTTTCGGAGGCACTCGCGACTTCGCGCCTTGAGGAGGAGCGCCTGAGGCAGACTGTTTGCGGACCGCACCGAGACGATTTGGATTTCCAACTCAACGCACTCAAGGCGTCGTCATTCGCCTCGGAAGGGCAACAGCGAACCATCGCACTGGCGCTCAAAATCGCCCAAGCTCGCCATATCGAAGCCATGCACGGGCATCCTCCCGTGCTTTTATTGGACGACATCTTCGGCGAACTCGACACGGCGCGCCGCAACCGACTCCTTCAAGCGCTACCACCAGGTGCCCAAACAATCATTACGACCACATTCCTCGACTGGGCGCAGGATGCCGAGGAAATGACAGTTTTCAACCTAGCCGGAAAAATACTGACTCCGGCACCTTCCAAGTGAAGCGCATCGCCATCATAGGCGGCGGCCCGGCAGGTTTGCGTGCCGCCGAGGTCGCAGCAGAAGCAGGTGCTGAAGTGACACTCTTCGACGCGAAGCCCTCTGTCGGGCGAAAATTTCTGGTGGCCGGAAAAGGCGGCATGAACCTCACCCACTCGGAACCCCTGGAGGCCTTTGCCAGCCGCTACTCGGCATCCGCTGCAAGCGGGGAGCTCTGGAGTTCGATATTAGCGGGATTCGCACCGGCAGATCTCCGCGATTGGGCGACAAGACTTGGGGCTGAGACTTTCGAGGCGGGAAGCGGCAGGGTTTATTTGAAGAATCTCAAAGCCGCCACGCTCCTACGCGCTTGGGTGGCGAGGCTGAGGGCCTTGGGCGTTCGTTTTGAAATGAGGCACCGTCTTATCTCTGTGACGCCTGACTCAACGGTCCTGATCTCTTTTTCGAATGGCGCCAATGCGGAGGCGGATGCGCTCATCCTCGCACTTGGCGGTGCATCTTGGCCGCAAACCGGCTCCGACGGGCAGTGGACAGGCGCTCTCGAAAATCTTGGCATTTCAATTCAGCCTCTTGTTTCGGCCAACTGCGGGTGGGAGCATGACTGGAATCCCGATTTCCTGAGACTCGCAGAGGGAAAACCGCTGAAAAATGTCACAGTGCGAGCAGGCGAAAAGCAGTTTCGGGGCGAACTCATGATCACCCGCTACGGCATCGAGGGAGGCCCCATTTATGCCCTCGGAAAAACACTCCGCGAAATGCCTACCCCCTCGATAGCCATCGATCTCAAGCCGGCGCATTCACACGAACAACTTGTCTCCAAGATGGAATCGGTTCGGCGGAATTTCTCTGCGGAGGCCCGCCAGCGGTGGAAACTCAGCGATGCGGCATTTGCACTCCTTGCACGCAAGGAATGGGCGGATGCCGACTCGCTCGCACGCGAGGCAAAGAACTGTGTGATCCCATTGAAAGGCACCCGACCGATTGCGGAATCCATCTCCAGCGCGGGTGGGGTGTGCTGGAGTGAGATCGACTCCAACCTCATGGTAAAAAGACTTCCCGGACTTTTTGTAGCAGGAGAAATGATCGACTGGGAGGCACCCACAGGAGGCTATTTGTTACAGGGATGCTTTGCCACAGGATCACTTGCGGCAAGATCCGCCCTGGCTTGGATCAAGACACCTGCCGCCCGACAATAATGTTCTGACCATTCACCGCGAGGACTTGGATTTTTGTTCCAGCCTCGAGGAACTCGCCATTCGTCATCACATCAAAAACCCCTTCGCTTATCTGGGCACGACCGGAAGGGCGCAGGATGGAAAGGGCTACGCCTGCCTCTCCGGCAGAGACCTTGGCTGCGGCACCAAGTTCGGTGACGACTGGCGAGAGAGAGGGACCCGCAGGGGAACTGGATGAGAGAAACAAACTCCTGAAAACCGGAATACTGGGAAGAAACCGCGCCAAGAGTGCCACTCCGACCGCGCTGGCAACGAAGGCGATGCTGAGGTTCCACATCGGGATTTGAAGTCTCTCGAATGAAAAATTGATCGGCTGTGCCGGATACAAGTCCGCCATCGAAAAAAACAACGCCGCAAGCACCATCAGCGCACCACCGAGGGCTAAAAAGAAAACCCCCGGAAAAAAAATGACCTCTATCAAAATGCACAGGAGCCCCATGACAAAAAGGGCTACCATTTCCAATCCGGTCAAGCCTGCGATGTAATGCCCGCCGAAGAAGATCAAAAAACAGACCGCCGAGAGAATCCCCGCAACCCCGAAGCCAGGGGCCTTGAATTCAAGATAGGCTCCCATAATTCCGCCGAGAAGAAAGAGAGGGGCCAGCGTGGTGATCCATTGGGCCAGGTTCTCAAATCCGGAGGGTTCCAAGCGCACGATCCGATCCACAGAAAGCCCACAGGTCTTAACAAGCGAGGCCACATCCGCCTCGATGCCGGAGGCCAGCAACGGCTTTCCACCGATGTCCCGCACGGCTTCCTGTGCGCTCAATGTCAGCAACGCTCCCTTGGGATTGATGACCTCGTCACCGATCTTCACCTCTTTATCGAGGTTCATAAATCCATCTACCAACTCGGGGTGGTATCCATTTTTCTGAGCCACACTGCGAAAGTATCCCGAGTAGTAGGAAACGATCTTTGCATTCATGGTTTCCGGAATTTCCTGACCACTTCCAGCCACTGGTGCTGCGGCTCCGATGGCACTCACCGGGGCCATGAAAACCTTCTTCGTGCCCAGTGCGATCAGCGCGCCCGCCGAACCGGCATTCGCGTTCACATAGGTGTAGGCCGGAATCGGACTCTTGGAGAACATCTGCACGATTTTTTCCGTCGCCTTCAAATCCCCGCCAGGCGTGTCCATATCCAAAACGACAGCGGATGCCGCCACAGCCTCGGCATTTTTCAAAGCCCGGCGCAGGAAGAAAAACTGCGCTTCGCTCACCGCTCCCTTCACGGGCAGAACAAGGACAGACCCGGTGGAAATGCTTTTTTCAGCCGCTCGCAGAGGCAGGAGTTGGGCAAGGCACACAAAAATCAAAAGAAGGCTCTTCATATCGACGGAAATCTCCCTCGCGCCCAAACCCACCGCAAGGTATTTTCAGCCCGTGGGACTCATCTCCGAGGAAACAATCCAACGCGTCAGCGATGCCAATGACATCGTTGATTTGATCAGTTCGTATTTTCCGCTTAAGCGTGCGGGAACGAGCTTTCGCGCGATTTGTCCCTTCCATCGCGAGAAATCACCGTCCTTCCATGTGAACCCCGCCCGGCAGAACTACCACTGCTTCGGATGCGGTGCCGGGGGAGGCGTCCTCCGCTTCGTCATGGAATACGAACACCTCGATTTTCCATCGGCCGTTCGGCGCCTTGCCCAACGCGCGGGCATTCCCATCGTAGAAGAGGATGCCACTTCGGAAGACCACCGGAAACACAGCCTGCGCCAGCGTCTTTTAGCCCTGCACGCCGAGGCATCGGCATGGTTTCACGATCAACTCCTGAAATCACCGGACGCTTCTCAGGCCAGGGACTATCTCAAGTCGAGAGCCCTGAATTCGACCATCGCAAAATCCTGGCAACTCGGCTTCGCGCCCGCCTCCTGGGACGCGCTTCTCACGCACTTGCGCGGACGACGATTCTCCTCCGAGGAAATAGCCCAAAGCGGCCTAGCCTCTTCCAAAGACGAAGGCTCGAATTCCAACAGCGCGCTCTACAGCCGATTCCGCAACCGCGTCATGTTTCCGATCCGAAATGATTACGGCGAGGTGATCGCCTTCAGCGGACGAATCCTCGAAGCCGACGCGAAGGCCGCAAAATATGTCAACTCCCCCGAAACACCGCTTTTCTCCAAGGGCCGCGTCCTCTACGGCCTCGATAAAACCAAACGCGACCTCATCGAAAAAAATGCCGCCATTGTTTGCGAGGGACAGATCGATTTAATCTCAGCCTTCGAAGCCGGCATCCGAAATGTCATTGCCCCGCAAGGAACCGCATTCACCGGCGACCAAGCCCGTCTTTTGAAGCGCTATGTCGAAACCGTTCTGCTCTGCTTCGACTCCGATGCCGCCGGCAAAAAGGCCGCCACACGCTCCCTGCCAGCGCTGCTCTCGCAAGGATTGCTGGTGAAAATTGTGACCCTCCCGCAAGGCGAGGATCCCGACTCGCTCATCCGCCGATCGGGTCCGGAGGCATTTTTGGAAGTCGTGAACAATGCGACGGATTTTTTCGAACACAGCCTGAACGAGGCCTTCGCATCCGGCGAACTCAACGACAGCGCTGGCAAATCCCGCCTTGTCAGCCGCATCGCCCCGCCCTTGGCACTCGTGCAGGACGCCGTTCTGAAGGAAACCCTGCTGGGACGCATCGCATCGCGCCTCGGCCTCCCCCAACCCGCTATTCGCGTCGCTATGAAAGCGCCAGTCATCGATCAGGAAGAAGCTCAGACTCCGACGCCCCAACCCGAGGAAAAAATCCCCCTCTCCGCCGGCATGGAGATGCTGTGCCGCCTCACGCTGACAAGTAACGAGGTGCGAACATGGCTGCGCGACCAGAAACCGCTCGACGAGTTCGAGGAGGGAGGTGTCTTGGTGAACAAACTCGCCCAGGCCGATTATGAAGATGGTGCGCCGCCACCCCCCACCCTGCTCGCTCAACTGACGGGGCCTGAGGAACGCCTGATCTCGGCTATGGATATCCACCGCTCTACTCCCGAACCGCTGGAGCGCGCCCGCCAATTGCTCCAAGGCCTCCATGTGCAGCAACTCAACCGCGAAATCGATGGCCTGAAGAGCCGGATTGCCGATCCGGCGATTCCAGCGTCCGAAAGACAAAAATTCCAAAAACAAATCCTTGACCTCACGATCCGTGTGGCGGATGTTCGACGGCCTTTTCTCCAGGCCTAACGGAAAGCAGATTGTTGAAAACAAAAACCACCTCTTCAAAAAGCCCGTCCCGTCCGGCGGCTAAACCCAGCGCAGCAAAGAAGGTCGCAAAACCTTCCAAGCCGGCTGCAAAGTCCACCCCTAAGTCAGGCAAACCTCTGCCGACAAAATCGGCCAAGCCGGTAGCCAAAAAGCCTGTCGCGGCCTCAAAACCCAAGGTAAAGGCACCAGCTAAGAAGACCGCCGTGCCAGCCAAGGCCGCCAAGCCATCGGCCAAGGTGCCAGCAAAAAAAGCGGCACCGAAAAAAACTCCGGCAAAAGCAAAACCAGCTCCGGCCCCGGTCAAGAAGGCTCCAGCCAAGCCAGTAAAAGCTTTACCAAAGAAACCAGCCCGCCCGACTCCTCCGGTGAAGGCCCCAGCCAAGAGCGCTCCGGCCAAAAATTCCAAACCGGCCCCCAAACCACTGGCTAAGCAAACCGCCAAAAAGCCAGAGGCCAAGAAATCGGCTCCCGCCAAGCCCGTTCAAAAAACCACCTCCGCTCCAGCAAAAGGGGCCAAAGTAATCGAGGCAAAAAAGAACGCGCCCGAACCTAAAAACAGGAAGAAGGGAACATCCGAGACCTTGAAACAGGACTCAACCACCGAGCCCATGCCCTTGAGCATCCCCAAGATGATTCAAGAGAAGGTTCGTGACCTCATTCGCTTGGCCAAAGAGCAGGGCTACCTCACTTACGAAGATCTCGACGAGCATCTCCCCGAGGGCGTTAGCAATCCGGAGCATCTGGATGCCATTATCAGCCAACTCCGAGGCGTTGAGATCGAAATCATCGAGTCATCGGATGTCGATCGCGTTAAAGAAGTTCGAAAGGACGACGAAGACGACGACAAAGACGAAAAGGAAGAAAAAGAGGAGAAAGAAGAAAAAGCCGACTCCAAACTCGATATTCTCGACGATCCAGTCCGGATGTATCTGAAGCAAATGGGCCAAGTCCCATTGCTGACACGCGAGCAAGAAGTGGAAATTTCCAAACGCATCGAGGATGCCGAGTTGAAAGTCCAGGAACTCCTATATGGCTTCGGCTTCGTCGCAAGGGCCCATGTCGATCTCGCAAAAAAGCTTATCGATCACCGAGAGCGCTTCGACCGTGTCATTCTTGATAAAAAAATCGAAAGCCGCGAACGCTACATGAAGGCACTCCCACGCCTTTGCCAACAAGTCAAGCGCGCTACAGATTCGGCATCAAAACTTTATATTGAAGTAGCAGGATCCGGTGCGAATTCGGAGAAACGAAAGAAATTCGATCGCGCCCTCAAGAACCTTCAACAATTTTATCCCAAGTTTTTCTTCAAGCAGAAAGTCACGGAGGATTTCGTGATCCTCGTTGAGGAAAACCATCGCGCTGTCACAAATGTGCAGAAGGAACTCGCCAAGCATGCGAAGGATGCCAATCCGAAACTCCGCCGTCAGCACACAGCGGAACTCAAGGATATGCAGACCCGCTTCTGGCTCACTCCCGAGGAACTCAAAGCGCATCACGAAAATCTCAAGCTCTGGCATCGCCGCGCCCTCAAGGCTAAAACCGAAATGGTGGAAGCCAACCTGCGACTGGTCATTTCGATTGCCAAAAAATACACCAACCGCGGTCTCTCATTCCTCGACCTGATTCAAGAAGGCAACATGGGACTGATGAAGGCGGTGGAGAAATTCGAATACCGCCGGGGTTACAAATTCTCGACCTACGCGACCTGGTGGATTCGCCAAGCGATCACCCGCTCGATTGCCGACCAAGCCCGCACAATCCGCATCCCGGTTCACATGATCGAAACGATCAACAAGCTGATCCGTGTGCAGAAGCAGCTCGTTCAGGAATATGGCCGCGAACCTTCGCCGGAGGAAATCTCGGACGAGATTCAGCTCCCAGTGGAGCGTGTGCGGGCCGTTTTGAAGATGGCTCAACAGCCCATCTCGCTTCAAGCCCCCGTCGGCGACAGCGACGACACAAGTTTCGGCGACTTCATCGAAGACAAAGGCGCGGAAAACCCCGCCGACATGGCAGCGATCGTCTTGCTCAAAGACAAAATCAAAGATGTCTTGGAATCCCTCACCGAGCGCGAACGCCAGGTCCTCGAACAGCGCTTCGGCCTGGTCGATGGATACAGCCGCACACTCGAAGAAGTCGGACGCCAGTTCAAGGTCACCCGCGAGCGCATTCGTCAGATCGAAGCCAAGGCCCTTCGGAAAATGCGTCACCCAACCCGCATCCGCCAGCTCGAAGGATTCCTCGACGCGCACGAAACTTAATTTTTTGCGCAACTTCTGACATCAGGCTGGGTTTGATGTGACATGAACGACAACCTTCCGGAGAAAGACGACCTGTGGGATTTACTCAGTCGAGCCCGACCAACCGCAGCTCCCTCGCCTTTCTTCGCAAGAAATGTCCTGAGATCGATCCGACATCTCACACCCGCGCCAGCGATTCCCGCCTTCGTTCTGCGTTGGATCACTGCCCCGGCATTCGCAATCCTTCTCCTCGGCTTCAGCTTCTCGCTCATCCACTCCCCCAAGACTCAAGTCCCCGCCGAACTCGTCGAGTATTTCGACATCGCCGCCGGACTCGACCAACTCGCAATCGTCGAAGACCTCACGATCTCAAACTTCTCCGCGAACTCACTCTGAGTAAAAGACTGCCCACGCCGCGCACGACTGCTTGGAGGGTCAGCGTCTCGCCTGACCCAAATATTTCCACAGAAAACGCAAAACCACTCCCAGACACCAACCGCTCAAAAACCCCACGACCAGCTCGCCACGCAATCCCAAAAAAAATGATTTTTGCTGTCCATGATTTTGCCATTCCTTTTCTCTCGATGACGCCGCTTCGCGGCTGAATCTTGGGCCATGCCGGAGGATGGCCCTCCCACCAGTCGCCACGCGCCGACTGCTTGAAGGGTCAGCGTCTCGCCTGACCCAAATATTTCCACGGAAAACGCGGAACAACTCCCAGAAACCACCCCGCTCAAAAACCCCGCGACCAACTCGCCACGCGATCCCCAAAAAATGATTTTGCTTTCCATGATTTTGCCATTCCCGCCCTCTCGATAACGCCGCTTCGCGGCTGAAATTTAGGCCATGCCGGAGGATGGCCCTCCCAGCATTAATGTGGCTGGAGGGAGCGTGGAGGGCCGAGAATTTCGCGCCAGACTATGGCTTGGCGGAGGGCTGCGGGGGATTTGATTTCGAGCAGGACTTGTTGGGACTTGGAAGGAGTTGGCTTGAGCTTACGAACAATGGCGCGCGGCGCGGGTGCGGCTGCTTGAACGGGTGCGGACGTTGGAATTTCCGGCGAGACTTCTTGAGGAGCGACTTCTTCGGGCATCGGGATTCCAAATGACTCGAGGAATCTACGCATTTCCTGCTGAGGTTCAGGTTCGTAGACCTCGGGAAGGGACGCGGGTGACCGAGCAGGTTCTTGATAGGGGCTTGCCTCCGCCTCCCGGCGGGCGCGCTCAGCTTCAAAACGACGCTGCTCCCGGCGTTTACCGGATTGTTCGATGAGCCAGTTGATGAGGCTGATCGCTCCAATAATGAGGAGCAGGACGAGTTGTTCCATCGCGGAATCAGGCTGGGGTGGATGCTGCCGGCGTGGCTATGGAGTCGCGCATGGCGGTGTCGGACTGGATGTTTTTCAGGCGCATGTAGTCCATGACTCCAAGGTTGCCGTTTCGGAAGGCGGCAGAGATGGCCTCCGGGACTTGGGCTTCGGCTTCGACGACCTTGGCCTGCATTTCCTGGGTGCGGGCTTTCATTTCCTGCTCGGTGGCGACAGCGGCAGCACGGCGCATTTCGGCCTTGGCTTGGGCGACGACCTTGTCGGCCTCTGCCTGCTCGGCCTGAAGCTTGGCTCCGATGTTGTCGCCGATATCCACATCGGCAATATCCACGGAAAGGATTTCGAAGGCGGTGCCGGTATCGAGCCCCTTGGCGAGGACGGTCTTCGAGATGCGGTCGGGGTTTTCCAAGACATCCTTGTAAGAAACTGCGGAACCGATGGAGGTAATGATGCCCTCGCCGACACGGGCAATGATGGTATCTTCCGTAGCACCGCCGACAAAGCGATTCAGGTTGGAACGAACAGTCACGCGGGCGCGGACTTTGACTCCGATGCCGTCGCGGGCCACGGCGTCGATGGTGACTTTGCCGGTGGTGGGATTCGGGCAGTCGATGACTTTTGGATTGATGCTGGTGCGGACGGCTTCTAGGACGGTTTTGCTGGTGCCTTTAATGGCGAGGTCGATGGCGCAGGCGCGGTTGAAGTCGAGTTGCAGCGCGGCCTTGTCGGCGGCGATGAGGGCTAGGACGACGTGGGAAACATTTCCACCCGCGAGGTAGTGGGCTTCAAGCGGATCGGTGTCGATATTGATACCGGCTTTTACCGCAGTGATGCGACTGTCGACGATCAGCCCCATGGGCACGCGGCGCAGGCGCATTCCGATGAGTTTGGCGAAAGAAACAGGCGCATCGGCCAGTTTTGCGCGCAGCCAAGTGCCGAAGAAATTCAGCAGGATGAACGCCATGACAAGGGCGCCGAGAAGAACGATTCCGAAAACAAAATAGACGACGAATTGAGATATCATAGATGTGGTGAGGCGGGCACAAAATGGCACAACTTTTCGAACGCGCTACTAAAATGTGCGCAAAAATTTCGTTATTCGGAAAAGGCGTCAACTTGGTCGAGTATGACATCCGCAAAGCCCGGATCGGTGCCGATGGCACCGCTGTAAAAAAGCTGACGGCCGCGCAGATGATATGGGTTGTTTCGAAAAACCTGACTCTGGCTGGCAGCAGGGCCGATATCCTCGGCGATACCCAGTAAAACCGGGATGTCTTGGTAGCTGTGCAATCCGTCGGAGATGAAAAAGGGCACGACGATGACATTCGGTTGGGAGGCGAGCTTGTCCCATTCTGAAATGAGCGGTGCCTCCTCCATGTAGGCTGAGAGGACCTCGGCATACTCGCTGGTCTCCGAGATTTTTTTGACCTGGAGCTTGGCGGCGACGGCTGAGTTTTCGTTGAGACCGGTTCCATGTCCGACAATGAAGAGGCTTGTTTCCTTGGGCGAAACACCCGGTGCGACCATGCGGGCCTGCTTCATGAGGAGACCGGTCATGGCCTCGTGGTTACCAGCAGGCTCGCAATAATGGATCGCTCGATTGCCGATGCGCGTGCTTTTTCCGGCGAGTTCGAGTTCACGGGGAATGACCGTTTGGGTGAAATAGCCTTCGCTGATGAAATTCGGGACGACATAGACTTCGTCGCTGTCCACCGTGCGCAGGACTTCGCGGAAGGTGGGCTCTTCTTTCCAGAAACACACCGCCACTTCGGCAAAGATGCCGCGTTCACGAATGCTGCGGGCGTGCACGAGAGATGGAGCGCTCGAGTCGGGGTTCGTGGTGGAGCCATGGCCCACGATAATGAGGGCGCTTTGAGAGAGATTTTTTTTCATTCGAGGAGTTCGGCGCAGACTTTGGCGGCATCAAAATGTTTCTCTGCATACGCGCGGGCGGCTTCCGAGTGATGCGAATAATTTCCAGAAATTTCATCCAGGGCAGCGGCGGCCTGCTGTGGCGTATCGAAGGCAATGACTCCTGAACCTGAAGGCAAGTAGTCGCTCCAACCTGTATCCTGAACGACGACGGGCTTGCCGGCGGCCAGGTAGCAGGCGCTACGGCAACTGAACCACCCGCTGCGCGAACGCACATAGCCATTCTTGGCGATGCTCCATTCCCCCTTCGAGTGGGATAGGAAATCACGGTAGGTGGTGTAGTCGGGCCGTGGGTGGAATATTTAGGAATTTTGAAACGATAAAAGATTTTTAATAAGATTCAAAAAATAGAGCATAAGCCATATGTTATAAGGCCGGTATTGACCGTTGCGCCA
>JAPLTI010000024.1 GCA_026398285.1 Verrucomicrobiota bacterium | reverse complement strand
CATCCTGCATGTCGTAGAGGCCCGGCTTTTGACTTTGTGCCCAGCGGGCAGCACGAAGCGCGCCCTTCGCGAATGTGTCGCGACTGGAGGCCTTGTGCGTGAGTTCCACGCGTTCGCCCACATTGGCAAAGATGACAGTGTGATCGCCCACGACATCCCCGCCGCGAATGGCGTGCATGCCGATCTCCACATTCGTCCGCTCGCCGACCATGCCCTCACGGCCGTGCATGACATCCTTGCTGTATTCCAACTGACGCACATCCGCGAGAATCTCAGCCAATCGACGGGCCGTGCCACTCGGCGAATCTTTTTTCAGTCGGTGGTGCATTTCTACCACTTCGAGATCGAAGTCGGGACCGAGGATTTCCGCAGCCTTGCGGGTGAGCCAGAAGAGCGTGTTCACGCCGACGCTGAAGTTTGGAGCGAAAACAATCGGAATGGTTTTCGACAGTTCGGTGATGCGGCTGCGGGCATCGTCACGGTGCCCGGTGGTGCCGATAACGAGGATTTTTCCGGCAGTCGCGCAGGCTTCGGCTATGGCAACGGTGGATGTCGCATGGGTGAAGTCGATCACCGCATCGCATGTGGGAAGTGCCGCAGACAGGTCGTCCCCGAGATCGGTGGCGCCAGCCAGGGTGAAGAGCGGATCGACCTTGGCACACTCGATGAGAGCCTGCCCCATCCGACCGCGGGAACCATTGATGATGACGCGTGTGGGATTCATAGACCGATTCGGGAAAGGGTTTCAGTGAGGCGCTGGACGCTGGCGGAGGCCATCTCGCAGAGAGGGAGGCGGACTTCGCATGTCATCTTGCCAAGACGGGCGAGCACGAACTTCGCCGGGACGGGGTTCGGCTCGATGAAGAGATCTTTGAAGAGCGGGTAATACTTTTGATGAATCTCCAGGGCCTTGGAGGATTCACCTGCGAGGTAGTGGCGAACCATGCGGACGACTTCGGCTGGAATGATGTTCGATGCCACGCTGATGACGCCAACAGCGCCGACCGACATGAAGGGCAGCGTGAGCGAGTCATCACCCGAGAGCACTTCAAACCCGGCAGGCAGGGCGTTGCGCAGTTGGTTGACGCGCTCCGCAGAGCCGCCAGCCTCCTTGATGGCTACGATGTTTTTGAAATCCTTGGCTAGCCGCGCCGTGGTTTCAACTCCGATCTCGATGCCGCAACGGCCGGGAATGCTGTAGAGAACGATTGGAATCTTCACCGCCTCGGCGATGGCTTTGAAATGGCGGTAGAGGCCCTCTTGGCTGGGCTTGTTGTAGTAGGGAGCGACAAGCAGCACTGCATCCGCGCCCGCTTTTTCGGCAGCTTGGGTCAAGGAAATGGCTTCGCTGGTCGAATTAGAGCCAGTGCCTGCGATGACAAGACACCGCTTGTTCGCAGTCTGGATGGCGACCTCGATGACTTTGAGATGTTCATCGTGGTCGAGTGTGGGCGACTCTCCGGTCGTGCCCACGGGTATGATGCCCGAGATGCCGCCTGCAATCTGTGCTTCGATGAGTTGGCGGAAGGCTTCGGTGTCGAATTGGCCGTTACGAAATGGCGTAACGAGCGCGGTGTGTGCTCCTGCGAATGTCATGGAGTGAATCGTTACAGGGAAATGGTGCCCTCGAAAACAAAATCCGCCGGACCGGTGAGCCTCGCCGAGGCAAAGCTGCCGTCGGGATTTCTTTGAAAATCGACACGCAAGGTATCACCACCGCGAACTCGAACATGGATTGGCGACGACGCTCCGGATTCCACTGAATGCAGAAGCGCGGTGGCGCAGACCCCGGTGCCACAAGCGAGCGTCTCGCCTTCGACCCCGCGCTCGTAGGTGCGGAGGACGAGACTGTCCGGCGCGAGGACCTGGGCGAAGTTTGCATTTGTGCCCTTAGGGCTGAAGGCATCGTGCCTCCGAAGGGCCGAACCGAGGGCCATGACATCGATTTTTTCGACATCAGGGACAAAGACCACGGCGTGTGGGACACCGGTGTTAAGGAAGTGAACTTGATGCTTGGAATCGCCCAGAGTGAGAGACTGCCCAGCGCGGTAATCCTGCGGGCGTCCCATTTCAAGAGCGACCAACTCGCCCTCCAGAGCGGCAGTGATGAGTCCGGCTTGCGTTTCAAAACTTACGGAAAGTGGTTTCTCGGGCATGAGACGCGCAGCGAACCTTGCAAAGCACCGCGCCCCATTCCCACACATCTCGGCCTCGCCGCCATCGCTATTGTAGTAGCGCATGCGGAAATCGGCAGCCCCGTCGGCCGGCTCGACGGCCAGCAATCCATCCGCGCCAATTCCTCGGTGCCGGTCACAGAGACGGGCTATGGCAGCGCCGTCGAGTGAGAGACTCCGTGTGCGATTGTCGAGGACAACGAAGTCGTTTCCTGCGCCGTTCATTTTTGTGAATCGAATATCCATTCAGCCGAGAGAGTAGACCGCAAAGGAACCGGTTCGCAATCCAGGTTACTTGAAATCCACTTTGATCGATCTCAAGCCTTCATCAAGGATGCGGTCGGAACCATCACTTGCTCTTCATGACATACACCCCGTTCCAATCGGCTCCAGGCGGGTTGGCCATGAGGTAGCGGGTGCGATCTATCATCACGAGCGAGGGAGTGGTCGGCGAATCGGGGTTGCGCTCCGGACGATTGGTTTCAAGCGCGGCGGACTTTTCGAAGCAATCGAGTGCGGGAGTCCAACGCTGATTGCGGTAGTGTTCGACACCCTCAGCATACAATTCGATACACTGCTGCGTCTCCGCATCGAGGTCCTTGCGCAGGCACACCACCTCATACATCTCGGCCGGTTCGCTGCGACCTTTGACGATGATTTTGTCCAGAAATCGAAAGATGCAGTCATCCCCCCCTGCTTCGGCGGAGCGCATGGTCTCGCCGGTGACCATGGTATACACGCCGTAGCTCTTGGCACCGCTCTCGCAGCGAGCGGCGAGGTTCACCATGTCCCCCATCATTGTGTAATTAAATCTTTTTTCCGATCCCATGTTGCCCACCGTGGCGTGCCCGGTGTTCGTGCCGATACGCATTTGCATCCTGGAAACAAAAGGCGGCCACTTGTCGCCTTCGGACGCCCATTTCATGCGCAATTCCGCCAGGCGCTTGTGGAGAAGTTGAGTGGCCACGCAGGCTTTGAGGGCGTGGTTTTCAAGCTCCACCGGAGAGTTGAAAATACCAACGATCGCGTCGCCGATGTATTTATCCACATAGCACCCCTCCTCCATGAGAATATCAGTCATGGCGCTCAGGTATTCGTTCATGAGCGCGACGAGTTGCTGCGGAGTAAGCATCTCGGAGAATCCCGAGAATCCCTGGACATCCGAGAAGAAGGCCGTGATCTCGGCATCGATGCCACCGAGTTTTGGTTCCTCCCCGCTGTCCACCATCTTCTCGACGAGGGATGGTGAGAGGTAGGTGCCAAACATACCCGTGATGCGGCGCTTTTGCCTCCGCTCGTTCGAGAGGTGGATCAGCGCTCCGTAGAAGGTGCAGGAGAGAGCGGCGCCCACCGGAGCGACGAGTGGGATGATGAGATCATGCGTTGAAAAAAGTAAAAACGCCGCGCCGATATAGCCCAGCACCGTCAAGGCCCCGCAAATCCTCGCGAGTGCATTGAACCGGGGTGGCACGATGCTGAAAGACGCCGCCACAAAGCCCAGCAGGAAGATCAAAGCGCAATTCACCCAGACCGGCGGACGCTCAATGAATCGTCCCGAGAGGAGCGTTTTCAGCAGGTTCCCGTGCACAGAGACACGAGGAACGGCATGGGATCCATTCAGCGGCATGAGGCTGATGTCCTTGAGCAGAGGATCCACCGGCCCGATGAGGACCACACTGTCCTTGAAGGGTGCAAAAAAATCCCGCGCCATTTGCTTCTCCTCCTCGGTGCCATTTTGGAGCGCCTGAGCAAAAGCCATCACATGCACGAGGCTCGCGTGGTGGTCCTTCTCCATCCACGCACCGAACCAATTCGGCTCCGCAAGTTGCCCCATGCGAAGGGGAATACTCGCCACCGTGGAGCCGTCATCTTTTTTCACCACCAGCTTATCCTCCTCGATGGTCAACGCCGAGGCGGGAAGGCCCCAATAGATCAAGGCCAGCTTGAGCGACATCGGCAAGTAGGTATGGGTCGAGGTCTTTGCAAAAAACGGAACATAACGCACATCGTTGCCGACCGTATCGATCAGCCCCACATGCCCCCAAGTAGGCCCTACAATCGGGAATGCCGGCAGTTCGGGCGCTTCATCCTCCGGGTTGATTTGGCTTTTTTGAAAAACAAACGGGAAGACGCCCTTTGTGCCAAAGGTGGCGGCCGCGACGACATTTTTATTTTTGTGAATGGATTTCCCGAGCGCCTTGCTCCCCGCCTCAGCCTCGTCGCGCCCAAGCGCCGGAATCCCCGCCATGGAGAAAACAAAGTCCATGCCCGCAGCCTTGATCCCCCCGTGCTGGAATAACGCATCCAGCGTGATCGCAAAATACTCGCGATTCCAAGGAAAGTTCCCAAGCCGGCTGATCGATTCCGTATCCACATCCACATAGCAAACCTTCACCGGCGCATCCATCGATCCACGCAAGTTGAACCGCGCATCAATCGAATGATTCTCAAACGGAGCGAGAAAGCCATCCGGACCAAGGAAACTTTTACTCTCAGTGAAAGGAGTCAGCGGAAGCTGGGAAAGCAGCGTCCAAATCCCGCAAAAAACGAAAAAAACCAAAACGGAAACGACCGTCTGCAGATGAGATATTTTTTTAGCCACAAAGAAATCCTCCGAAATCAGAAAACAATGCGCACTCTCTGAGCCTTCCGAAGCGACCTGTCAAACCTTGCACGCGGCGGGCAAGCCATGCCGCGCACACTGTTCGACGACGAGCTTATCAATCATGCTGCGGCAGGCGTTTCCAATCTTGATACAACCGCCAGAGGAAGAAGAGCGCGATGGCCGACCAGAAGATGCTCCAGAGCGGGATGAAGCGGTAGGCGTAGTCGCTGCCGTTGTAGAGGTGCTTCATCATATCCATGAAGAGGCCGCCGACGAAACCGCCCGCAATCGTGGCCACAGAGCGCACCAGAGCGTTGGCGGAGCAGAATTGCCCGTAGCGTTCGAGTGGAAGGACGCGCATATACATTGGCAACATCATCGCTTCCGTGAGCACCGCAAACGGCAGGTTGACTGCAGTGATGCAAATCGAAACATAAAACGCCGTCGCCGGAGCAAAATCGAAGAACAGCCAGATCAACCCAAGCGGAAGGAAAAACAAATTGATCACCTTGACCCAGAGGAGCACACGCAGGGGATGGAAGCGGTCGCCCAGCGCGCCGGCCGGGTAGGTCAGCATCATGTTCATGAAACTCACGGCCCCACTGATCATACCGATCTGCGCGAGATCGAGGCCGATGGATTTTTGCAGGAAGACATTGAATACGCCGAGCGTTCCGGCTATGGCCCAGAATGCCGTGCAGAGGAAGAGATTCCAGAAGTAGGGCTTGCTGTAGCACTCGACCATGTAGACCTTCACCTCCGCTATGAGGCCCGTGCGGCCCCCTTCGGATTCCGGCGGCGGGGGATATTCCCCCTCCTTCACCTTCCAGCACATGAGCCCCATGCCGATGGCATAAACAAGCGCCGCACCCACATAAATTTCCGTCATGTGAGACTCGGCATACTTGAAGATGAAAAATCCAAAAAGCATCGACTCGAAGCTGGAGACGATGCGGAAGAGTCCCATGAAACGCCCGAGGAAATTGTGCGGGACGACATCGTTGAACAGATACCAGAAGACCGAGTTCACAAACATGTCGAAGAATTTGAACGACACCATGAAAACACCGATGCAGATGATGGTGACAGCTGAGATCGACATACCCCAAGATGAAGGCAGGATGCCGTGCAGCGCGCGGCCGATCTGCTCGGAGAACCCGAGAAGAAGAAGAGACGCGGTCAGGAATGGCAGTGTATAAAGAATGAAGGGAATCCGGCGTCCCAACGGCCCTCGATGCCTGTCGCTCTTGAAGCTCACCCACGGGCATATGGTCATGTTCAAAATGCCCGGCAGCGTGACCATGATCAATGCAATCGCCCAATTCGGCGCATCCAATGAGCGCAGCTTGAGATGGATAATCGCCGGATTGAGCGACTCCATGACTTGAAAACAAAAATCGCCCCAGAGCAGCCACGCAAAGAGCGAGACCAGTCCCATCTTCGTGTAGGTTAGCGTGCCAACAGTGTAGACCCCTGGCGAATCGGTGGAACTAGACGGCTGGGGAGTTTGAGGAGCTGGGATGTTCATTTTGAAAATTTAAAATCGGAGAAATTTGGGCCATGCTGGAGGAGGGCTCATGATAGGTGAAAGTATTTGGGAGTCGAACCGATTTTGCTCCTTGGTTTGTTACGGGCGGTAGGTGCGGACGGCGCCGCTGACGGGGTCGATTTGGATGGTGGCGAAGTTTGGGGGCAGTGAGGATGCTGTGGCACCGGCTGTGGCGGCGTGGAGGGTGAGAAACCAATTGCTGGCTGAAGAAAGGCTAGTCGAGCCATCGGGGCGGAATTGGAAGGCTTTGGCGGTGTAGGTCGAGACACCAGGCAAAGTGATTTGAGGGTCTGTGCCAGCAGTCCATGTTTTGTCGCTTACCGTGAACAGACTCGAATTCGCGGCCGACTCGTTTATAAGCACTGTGGCGGGCAGTTTGGTGAGGCGGCCGATGGGGGTGGCGGCGTTGAGGTCGTCGATGAGGAAGGATTGCAGGGCACAGAAAGTTTGAGTGGTGCCGATATCGTCCGGATTGTCGAACTTGTAGAAGCGGACTTCCACGCGGCGGTTGCGGGCGATGGCGGTCTGGCGGGCGGAGGCGAGTTGCTGTTGCACCATTTGCTCGGCACGGTT
>JAPLTI010000289.1 GCA_026398285.1 Verrucomicrobiota bacterium | reverse complement strand
ACTCGAAACCCTCATCACAATGGATACCGGTCTCGCGACCAGCGTGCTGAGAACGGCCAACTCCGCCTACTTCGGAAATGCGTCACGCTGCGACAATATCGCTGATGCCGTCCTTCGCTTGGGCAGCAAAACCCTCTACCGGATCGCCGCAAACACACTCACCGGACGCTGGCTTGTGCATCCACTGCGGGGCTATGGATGGGAACCTGGAGACCTCTGTCGCCACTCCCTGTGTGTAGCGATCTGCGCGGAGGTCTTTGCTGGCATGACCAATCTGGCGGACACTTCGACCGCATATACCGCTGGACTGATCCACGATCTGGGCAAGTTCGCCCTCGCCTACGCGAATCTCAGCGCTCTCGACGAGGTGGCGAGCCGCGTTCCAAACGAATATGCAACATGGCGCGAGGCGGAAACCGCCATTCTCGGCTATGATTCCAGCCAGGTCACCAAAGCCCTTTTGGAAAACTGGGGCTTCCCATCCACTTTTGTTTCTGTGGGGCAGTTCTATCAAACCCCCTCGGAGTGCCCCGATTCGGAGAGAAAAATTGCGACCCTCATCCACGCCGCCAAACATGTCGCCACACAGATCGGTTACGGCGTGGGCGTTGATGGTTTCTACTACGAACCGGATGAGGACGCGCTCAAGGAGGTCGGTTTCAAGGATGACGAAATGGATGCCGCCATTCCTGAAATCCTCGCGACCATTCAGCGATTCATTAGCCCCTCGGGAGAAATCCGCTTCACCTGATCCGATCTGGCCTCGACGTCAGGGCGCGAACCTCAGTTGGTCGCCTTGTCGAGAGCGTGGTAGGCGGCACCGAGGAGGGCCGCCTGGTCATTCAGGATGACGAGGACAGGCATGTTTTCCATAATGGATGAGAGTCGGCACTTGTCATTGAAGGCGTGGAGAAATGCGACGCTCTGGATGTGGCTGAGGAGCTTCACGGGTATGCCGCCTCCAAGAAACACGCCGCCGGTGGACATGGTTTTCAGTGCCATGTTCGAAGCTTCGGCTCCGAGGCAGTTGACGAAAATATCCAGCGTCTTGGCGCACATCGGGCACTCCCCAGAGTTGGCATATTTCGCGATCACAGCACCAGCGTCGGTTTGTTTCATTTCATCGGCGACGGCGGAGAGTTCCTTGCCACGGCCGGTGTCGCGGAGAAATTTGTAGATATTTTCGATGCCAAGGCCGGAGGCGACCCGTTCGGCGCTGACATGGCCGTATTGCTTGATGAGATATTCAAGCAGGGCGATTTCGAGCTCGTTTCTCGGTGCAAAATCCGCGTGTCCGCCCTCGCAGGCCCAGACATGGTGTTTGTGGCCATCCCAGTAAAGCCCCGCCTGACCGAGTCCGGTTCCAGGCGAAACGACGCAGCGGTTGCCTTTGGATCCGGCGGCACCTTGCTGCACAATCGCGAAGTCGCTCGCTTGGAGATGTGCGATGCCGTGCGCATTCGCTTCGAGGTCGTTCAGACCGGCGACAGGGGGAATTCCACATTCTTGGGCGATCTCAGCGGCATCGACACCCCAAGTGAGGTTGGTGGGCTTGGCGCGTCCATTGCTGACGACGCCCGGAATGCCAAAGCCCGCCGCCAGCACGGGCGGGGTGTCGCGTCCAAGAAACTCGCGCAGCATCGCGTTCAAGCCGGGATAGCCGGCGCTATGATAACGCTGCTCGCGGAGGATCGATAGGGAGTTTCCCGCCACACCGAAGAGGGCGAGGTTGGTCTTCGTGCCGCCGATGTCGCCGGCAAGGATGAGGTGTTGCCGTGTGGCCATTACTTATTAAGTAAGTAGTGGTGCCAAGCGTGACCGGATTTCTCGATGAGGCGATCCGACGCCTCGGGCCCCCAAGTGCCGGCGGCGTAGTTTGGAAAATCGCGCGGGTGGAGAGCCTGCCAGACATCCAGGATGGGATTTACGATGCGCCAGGAGGCGTCCACGCTGTCGTAGCGGTGGAAAAGCGTCATATCGCCGATCATGCAATCGTAGAGGAGCGTCTCGTAGCCCGTGGCGGCATTGGATTCGCCAAACTCCTGATAACTGAAGTCGAGCGGCACATTGGCGATCGAGATTCCCGGCCCTGGCCGCTTGGCGTGAATATCCATCGTGATGCCCTCGTCCGGTTGCACATGGATAACCAGGCGGTTTGGCATGATGTTATCTTCAACACCTTTTCCGAAAAGCAGGAGAGGTGTTCGCTTGAAGCCAATGACGATCTGCGTCGTGCGCGCGGCGAGTCGCTTGCCACTGCGGATGTAAAATGGCACATCGGCCCAGCGCCAGTTGTCCACCTCGAGCTTCATAGCGACGAAGGTCTCGGTGTTTGACTGTGGATTCACATTCGGCTCGGTGCGGTAGGCGGGAACATTTTTTCCGTCGATGATACCGGCGCCGTATTGTCCGCGGACGGTGTTGGCGAGGACTTCCTCGGGCTCCATCGGGCGAATGGCCTCAAGGACCTTCACCTTCTCATTGCGCACGCTGTCGCCGGAGATCGAGGTGGGAGGCTCCATGGCGACGAGCGATAGCACGGAGAGAATGTGGTTTTGCACCATGTCGCGCGTCACGCCGGAGTGGTCGTAGTAGCCGCCGCGCAGCTCCACGCCGAGCTCCTCGGCGACGGTGATCTGCACATAGTCGATGTAGCGGCGGTTCCAGATTGGCTCAAACACGCTGTTCCCGAAGCGGAAGACCATGATGTTCTGCACGGTTTCTTTGCCGAGGTAGTGGTCGATGCGGTAAATCTGCGACTCGGCGACATGCTTGGTGAGGTCCGCATTCAAGTCGCGGGCGCTCTGCAGATCGTGGCCGAAGGGTTTTTCAATGATGACCCGGCGCCATGCATCCGGCTTTTCCTCGGTGAGGCCGGCATTTCCAAGCTGCTCGACAACTTTGCCGAAGAAAGTGGGCGCGATGGCGAGGTAGAAAAGAACATTGCCAGACAGATTCCAGGTTTTTTGGACATCTGTGATCTTCGCCCCGAGGTGCTGGAAGGTGTCGGGATTGTTGAAGTCTCCAGAGAGGTAATAGCTCCGCTTGGAAAAGTCGTCCCACTCAGCCTGATCGACCGGACGGGTGGCAAATTGCTGGATGTCCGAGGTGATCTGCGTGCGGAAGAGTTCGTCATTGCTGTCGCTCACAGCCACACCGATGACGGCGAAATTCTCAGGCAGAAGCTTGAGGGCTTTGAGATTGTAAAGCGCAGGAAGGAGCTTGCGCTTGGTGAGGTCGCCCGATGCTCCGAAGATGACAATCGTGCACGGGTCGCCAGGACATTCATGGCCGGTCAATGGTTTGGTGGACATACAAACTCTCTCCTATCGGAGTAGGTGCCCCGCGACAAGACATCCCTGCAGGGTAGGGAAAGTTCAACGATTACCAGCTTCACACACACACTTGGTCTCACTTCGCTTGCGATTGTCATGCCGCGTTGCAGGATGCCTGGCGAGAAAGTGAGATCATAGGCCGGGTGAGGCTCCATCTGTGTGTGGCCTCTTGGAGTTAGAAGGCGTGGTTCTTGCCGTGGTCGTCGAGATTGGAGGAGAGGATATTGAAAACGGAATTTTTAGACAGGATGGCAGGATAAACAGGAGCCAAGAAGGAAAAGGTGAGGTCCGGTATCCTACCCGTCCTTGGAGGGATGGCCTCCGTGCCCTCCCACTTACCCAGGCAGTCCTGTCTATAAATAAGTTCTCGGCCGGAGCGCCGACGTCCTCGTCGGCATCAGTAACTCTCAGCGATGACACTGCGGTAAGACTGCGAAACCCAGTGCGTCAAAATGCGGGGCGAATTCTTGCACTTGCTGGATTCAAGCACCTGATTAGCGTGATTAAATATCAATAATTTATGCCTGACCCCTCTGACCCTTGATGAAAAACTTTTTATCCCCCTCGAAGAAAAACTTGGCGCGCACGCGCACTGGCTGCATTTCAGTCACAACGGATGGTATAAATCGACCCCGAAAAAATGCGAGAGCGTATTTTTGAGGCAAGAAACTGCGGGAGAGAAGGCGATCAACGACCTCGCTTCGAACCTCCGACATTCCATTTCTCCCGTTCATTGCGATCCGTCTCCGAGAACTTCCTGTCGCATTTTTTGCAGGCGCTGTTCCACCTCCGTTGCGAGTGAAGCGGGCACCCCGGCTTCTTTGGCGAACCGCTTCCACTCTAAAGTGGCGGTCTTCACAGCGTGAAGAATTTCGTTGTATTCCACCGCCGTCAGACCCGCTTCGAGGCAGAGGGCCTGCATGGTTTTTCCGCTTGGCCACACTTCGCCGGCCACCGTCATGCCGCGTCGCAGGATGCCTGGCGAGAAAGTGAGATCATACGCCGGGGTGAGGCTCCATGTGCGGGCGACCTCGTCGACCCTCAGCCTCAGTTTCCCGCGCCGTCAAAGGCCCCGGCAAGTCCTCTCACGGAGCACGCCAAGACACGGAGTCGAAGAATGCCTTTGAATCGGTAAAAAATACGCCCTCAACGACAACTCCCCCCTTGGAGGGATGGCCTCTGTGACGTCCCACTTACCCAGGCAGGCCCGTCTATAAATAAGTTCTCGGCCGGAGCGCCGACGTCCTCGTCGGCATCAGTAACTTTCAGCGATGACACTGCGGTAAGACTGCGAAACCCAGTGCGTCAAAATGCGGGGCGAATTCTTACACTTGCTGGATTCAAGCACCTGATTAGCGTGATTAAATATCAATAATTTATGCCTGACCCCTCTGACTCACTGACTAAACCCCGCAAATCCATAGGTCACCTCCCGAGAAGAAACCGCCCATCAAAAAAAACAAAAAACGTCCAAAACCGAGCTTAAGTTAGCGCCATTCATGCCCGACCCCTTTGATTATTCACTTTTTTTGCCTCGACATGATTTCTGATGATCTGGCGTGATAAACCAGCAAATGCGTTTCCAGTTCATTCTTAAAAGAAAACTCTTTACCGCACCTTCGGCAGTAGTGCCTCAACTTGGAAGGCTCCTTAGGTGCTTTTTTTTGCCTCGAAACTTTGGCTGCATCTCGGTTTATCGGTCCGCTTACTGCCTTGTCGCCAAAAATACTTCGATTCGACATCGCTTTGGGTTAATGTGTGTTAGCTAGTTCCTTTTTTATGCCTAGCTATGTCAGCCTTTGCTTTGTCAACTTCCCTTGCTGCCACTCTATATTTTTTTGCTAGTCTATCCAGTAAAGTCTGCTCTACGGAAGATCCTTGCAGCTTTGTTATCTCCTCTGCTATTGCATCGCGTTTGCTCTCCTCATTTTGCAAAACTATTTCAAGGGCTTTAGCGTTTAGTTGGAATTTTCTTTTTTGAACTGCCGCTTCCTTTTTTTTACGTTGGTTTTCCTCATCAATTCTCTCCTGTTCAACAAGTTTTTTGAATTCAATTTCAAATTTTCTTTCGCTCTCTTCTTTCGCTTTTTTTGCAGCAGCCTCGCGCTGTGCAGCAACTACTCGCTCTGCATTTAGCTTTCTTTCGTAGTCATCTTGCGTGCCA
>JAPLTI010000157.1 GCA_026398285.1 Verrucomicrobiota bacterium | reverse complement strand
TTGGGCGCTCCGGAGACGGTTCCGGCGGGGAATGTGGCGCGCATGACATCGAAGGCGCTGCGGCCACCGGCGAGTTTGCCGGAGACATGGGAGACGATGTGCATGACATGGCTGTAGCGCTCGATCGTCATGAAGTCGGTGACTTTTACAGAGCCGTATTCCGCGATGCGGCCGACATCGTTGCGGGCGAGGTCGACGAGCATGAGGTGCTCAGCGCGTTCTTTCGGATCGGCCATGAGATCGTCGGCGTTGGCATTATCTTCCTCAATTGTTGCTCCGCGGCGGCGGGTGCCGGCGATGGGGCGGATTTCGACGAGGTCGCTGGTGAGGCGCACATGGACCTCCGGCGAACTGCCTACGAGGGAGTATCCGCCGGGACAGCGCAGGCAGAACATGTAGGGCGAGGGATTCACAAAACGCAGGGCGCGGTAAAGATCGAGGGCGTCGTCGTGGAATTCGGTTTCGAAACGCTGGGCGAGCACGATCTGGAAAATATCCCCCGAGCGGATGTATTCGTGCGCGCGGTGGACCATGGCGTGGTATTCCTCGCGGGTCGTGTTCGAAGTGGATGGCGCGGCGGCTGGGGTGGAGTCCGTGAAGATCGGCTCGAAGGCGAGGGGCTTGGAAAGCGACTCCAGAATGCCGCGAATCCGCTCGCAGGCGGCCTCGTAGGCGGCGGCGGGATTTTCTTTTTCGGGAAAAGCATTCACGACAATCCGAATCCGGCGTTGACGGTGGTCGAAGGCCACAACGACCTCTGTGACCATAAAAAACATGTCGGGAATTCCGAGTTCATCCTTTGGCGCGGGAGGTATGGTGGGCTCGAACCATCGGATGCAATCGTAGCTCAGGTAGCCGACTGCGCCGCCATGGAACAGGGGCAGCGAGGGGTCAAACTCTGTGCGGTAGGGGGCCATCCACTTTTCGAGTTCATCGAGCGGGTCGCGGTCGGTCTCGAACGTGCGGGAGGTGCCGTTTTCAGTGAGCGTGAGTGTTTTTCCCGTGGCGGTGAATGTGGCACGCGCCCCGAAGCCCAGAAAGGAAAAGCGACCGGTCTGGTCTTTTTGCTCGGCGGATTCGAGGAGAAAGGATGGGGCCTCGCCGCACAGCTTGGCGAAGGCGGAGACAGGAGTGTCGCCATCCGCCACGATCTCGCACATGACGGGCACGACGCGGTCGGTGGCCGCCTTTTCCAAAAAAGCGGAGCGCGACGGGGTGACCGGCATCATGTGAACGAAACTTTCGGCGCCTCGCGCTCGGCGGGATTTTCGACTTGGAACAATTCGGCGGCGGCGAAGTTGAAGATGCCTGCGATGATGTTTGTCGGGAAAAGTTCGCGCTTCGTGTTGTAGGCCATCACGGAGTCGTTGTAGGCCTGTCGGGCAAAGGCAACCTTGTTTTCGGTGGAGGTCAGCTCCTCGGTGAGTTGGAGCATGTTTTGATTAGCCTTGAGGTCGGGATAGGCCTCGGCGACAGCCATGAGGCGTCCGAGGGCACCGGTGAGCCCTGCCTCGGCTCCGGCGAGTTCACGCATCACAGCGGGATCGCCGGGATTCGCGGCAGCGCGGCCACCGGCGGTTTGCGCGATGTTGCGGGCGGCGGTGACGGCTTCGAGTGTTTTGCTCTCGTGCTGCATGAAGGCCTTCGCTGTTTCAACGAGATTCGGGATGAGGTCGTAGCGGCGCTTGAGTTGGACATCGATCTGCGAGAAGGCGTTTTTGAAGCGGTTCCGCAGCGTCACGAGATGGTTGTATTGGCCTATGACGAAGAGCAGGAAAAAACCCGCTATGACGGCCAGAACGACAAGCGATATCACAAATGTTCCCATGGGCCGCACTTTGCCGCCGTCGCAGGCGCTTCGCAATAGGAAAAAGCCCGTGCGACTTCCCGCTTGTGGGGCTTTCCAATCGGGCATAGTTTCTTGATCGAAATGATTGCGCAACGCAGTCCAGACAACGACGGGCCCCTCACCTGGCTGGGAAATTTCCCAGTTTATGTGAGCACGGTGGTCGCGGGCTTGCATGGAGTCGCCCTTGTTTTAAGCGCGCTTGCGATGGCGGCAGGCTCGGAGGCGCTGCTGCAGTCGCTGATGTTTTCGAGTGATGCCGTGGCGCGAGACTGGTCGGTTTGGCAACTCTTCACTTATGCGTTCGTCCACACGCCGCCTTACTGGGTGTTTTTGTTCGAGCTGTATTTGCTGGTCGTCTTCGGTCGGGAAATTGAGAGCTACCTCGGGCGCGCGGCTTTCATAAAACTTTATCTCACTCTGCTGGCAGCTCCCTCGTTGTTTCTCACGCTCTGCGATTTCGTCGGCTGGCGGACGATTTACGACGGATCGAGCGCGCTGCACTTCGGCGTGTTTGTGGCATTTGCCTTGATCTACCCGACCGCTGAAATCCTCTTCACCATCCAGGCGAAATGGATCGCCCTCGCTCTTCTGGCCATCAACTCGCTTCAATGCCTGGCCCTCTCGAACTACGATGCGCTCGCCGTGCTGGTGGTGGATTGCGTAGCCGCCTGCCTCTTTATCGGATTTCAGCAGGGCCGATTCACCTTCCGACTGCCCGAGCGCGCACAGAAAGCCCGGCCCGCGCGGAAGTCGGCGGCTCCCCGGAATGCCGAACCCGTTAGCGAGGATGCGATCGACGCGATCGATCCGATCCTTGAAAAAATCTCCCGTCACGGCATCGGCAGCCTCACGCCGCGCGAACGCGAGCGCCTCGAAAAGGCGCGTGCCCACCTGATCGCCAAGGACGGGGGATTGTAAAAATGCCCGAACCTGAAGACTCTCCGCCCGTCCGCCAAACTGATCCGAACCTCAAGGATCCCTGCTATGTCAACGCCCTCTCCCACTTTTACAGGGGAGAACTCGGACGCATCATGATCTGGCGACAGAGGCTGGATGTGACGACGACCTGGGCGATTACAACCAGCACCACGATTATTGGATTTGCGTTTTCGATTCGGGATGTCCCGCACATCATTTTCTTTTTCAATCTCGCACTCGTCTGGATCATGCTTTGGATCGAGGCGCGGCGCTACCGGTTCTACGACGCGTTTCGCGGGCGCGTTCGCATGCTGGAGGCGCACTTCCTGGTGCCGATGATTTCGCAGAGCCCGAAAATCCTGGACGGCGAGTGGCGGCGACTGGTTTGCGAGGATCTCATCCTGCCCTCCTTCAAGATCAGCAAACTCGAGGCGGTCGCGCGGCGCCTTAAGCGGAATTATGCGTTCATCTTTGGATTCGTGATGTTGGCTTGGACGCTCAAGATTTTCATTCACACGAAGGAACCGATCCGTTCGTTCGCCGACTTCTATCATGCCATGGCGGTTCACCAGTTGCCGTCCTGGCTGGGCTTCGGAGTTTACATAGGAACGATCCTCGCGATTTCGTTTTTGATGATTGTCATGCTTCGTTCGAGCAGCGAAGAGGTCAACGAATTCGGCAACTCGAACAGTTCGCTATGGAAAATTTAGACGGCATCGCCCGCCTGCAGGAAATTGTCGCCCGCCTCCGCGCTCCGGATGGCTGCCCTTGGGATCGCGAGCAGACCCACTCCTCGTTGCGGCCTTTGCTCGTCGAGGAATGCTACGAGGTCATTGACGCCATCGAGCGCTCGGATGATGCCAACCTGCGCGAGGAACTCGGCGACCTGCTGCTCCATGTTGTGATGCACGCCCAGATGGGTTCGGAGAGAGGGGCTTTCTCGCTCGAGGAGGTCGCTGCGACAGTCTGTGAAAAAATGATCCGTCGTCACCCGCATGTCTTCGGCGACAAACTGGCGGCGGATTCCGATGCCGTCCTTCGGCAATGGGAACAAATCAAGCGCACCGAAAAAGGCGGCGCGTCAGGCGTGCTCGATAATATCGCGGGTGCGCTGCCGGCCTTGCTCAAGGCCCAGACCGTTCAAAAAAAAGCCGCGCGTGTCGGATTTGACTGGCCGGATGTCGAACCCGTCTTCGGCAAGTTTGCCGAGGAGGTCGCCGAAGTCCGCGAGGCCATAGAGGCAGGTGATGCGGCATCCCTCGAAGCAGAGGTCGGCGACCTGCTTTTCACGGCCGTGAATCTGGCCCGCAAGCTGGGAGTCGATGCCGAAACTGCCCTTGCGGGTTCCACGAACCGCTTCGTCACTCGCTTCCAAGCGATCGAGCGCGAGCTCGGATCTACCGGCCGCAAGGTCGAGGACACGCCGCTCGAGGAACTCGACCGCATTTGGGAAAAAGTAAAATCCGCATGAGCTTCGCCGTTGTTCAACCTGGCGCGCGCTCGCGCAACCGATCTTTTCCGAATGGACCGGGAAGCCCGGACGATGCCGGTCCGGCTCCTGAGGGCGTCTACGCCTACGCCGCCTGCCTTGCGGGCGGCTTCCACCGCAGCCTGCGAACAGTTCCCTCGAATGCGGATGATGTCCTGCTGATTTTGGACAAAAAGAATCTCCGCAAGGCCCTGGCCGCGCTGAAAGTTTTACGCAAGCGCGGTGCACGCGTGAGGATTTCCTGCCGGGACACGCGCTCAGCCGACTTCGCCGCCCTTCTCAGCGATGTGACGAGATTTGATCTTTTCCGCGAAATCTGCCGCACCGCCGATGGCGCCATCGCGACCACTCCCGAGAGCGTGAGTTTTTATGAAACCGCCGGTGCTGCCGAGGTCCAGTTTATCCCTCCACCGTGTCCGGTGGATCACCCCGCGTGGGATTTCAGCCAGCCTGCGGGCAAGCGGCGTGGCATTTTCATCGGAACAAATTCCTTTCTCTCCGGCGGGGCGAATCATGTGGCGGCCCTGATGGCGGCCGACCGCCTCTCGCGTGAACTGGAATGCCCGCTGGCGGTGCTCAACACCGAGGGACGCCGGGGCGGGATGATTTTAAAAAGCCTGCGAAAAAACAATCCGCTCTTCTTCATTGTCGAGGCGCCGGTGCCATACGCCGATCTGTTGCGTGTCATGTCGCTCCATCGAATCGTGTGGCAGTTCGATGGTGACGAAGGCCCTGGCGCGAGCGCATCCGCCGCATTGCTCTGCCGCATCCCCTGCGTGGGCGGAAATGGCGCCGTCGAGCGCATCGCCTTTCCTGGCATCAGTTCACCGGCCTCGCGGGAGGATTTGTTGGAATCCGCGCGACTCCTGCTCACAAATGACAAGGCTTGGCAGGAGGAGGTCGAAGCTTCCCAGCACCGCGCGGCCGAGTTCCTTTCGTTTCGCAAAACCGCCCTGCGTCTCCAGTCCTCGCGTTCATGACCGGCATCTCCGCATTCATCGTTTGCAAAAACGAGGCCGCATCCATCGAGCGTTGCCTCGCGAGCCTCTCGTGGTGCGACGAAATCGTCGTCGTGGACTCGGGGTCCACCGATGCCACCTTGGAAATCTGCGCGAAGCACAATTGCCGAATCGCTCACCGGGAGTGGACTGGCTATGTGGAGCAAAAATCCCACGGGCTTTCGCTTTGCACGCAGCCGTGGATTCTCAATCTGGATGCCGATGAGGAGGTCTCGCCCGAGTTGAGGGACGAGATTCGTGTCATGCTCGAAAGCGATGCCGGCGGACAAGTGAAGGAGGAGGGATTCGAGATTCTGCGTGTGGTTTTTTACCTGGGCCGTTGGTGGCGAAAAGGCGGATGGCATCCCGAGCGCCGTTTGCGCCTCGCGCGGCGCGAACGGGTCACTTGGCACGGGGAGGAACCCCATGAGCACGCCCGCGTGCAGGGTGCCGTCGGTCGCATGCGGGGTGAATTGCGACACTACACCTACCGTGATATCGCCGACCATGTGGCGCGCCTGAATGCGCACTCCTCCGCAGCCGCCCGCGCTCTTCGCGCAAAGGGCAAGCGCGCGGGTCTTGCGGATCTTCTTCTCAAACCCAAGGCGCGTTTTTTCAAATTTTACCTGCTCCGCCGTGGCTATCGCGAGGGCCTGCCCGGCCTGCTCGTCGCCTTCATGGAGGCGTCCTATGTTTACTTGAAATATTTCAAGCTCTGGGAGCTTGGCCGCAAAGGTTAGGCATCTCTGGCTTTTCCGGCAGGCGATCACCCCAATGTGAGTCCGCTGATTCTCGACGATGGGTTTCCGCGTCTCCCGCTATCTTCCATGGAAGAATAGAACCTCCGGCAGGCAATTCTGCCGGGGGTTCTGTTTGTAGGTTTCATGGGGCGTTGCCCCCATTGTTGATGAGGTTGCCCGCTTTTAAAGGTGCGGGAGATTTATGACCAAATCACCGCCAATCCGAAAAAGCAGCACCAAGGAAATTCTGAGGGACATGCCGCTGCCTCCAACCGAGGAGCCAGAGGTATCCTACAGCAGGCTTTTTGAGACATCGCAGGACGGGATTTTTGTCTTGGATTTCCACACACGCCGGATTGTGGATGTTAACCCCGCCATGTGCCTTCTCACTGGCATTTCGAGGTCGCGCCTTATCGCGGCGAATCCTGAGAACATCGCTCCCCTGCAAGCACTGTTCCGGAGAGAAGGATCATTTTTCGACGAGCTTCGAGCGGACCCTGTCCTTCGCAGGGAGAACCTGAGTGTGGAGAACCGGGATGCTGTGCATATCCAAGTCGAAGCCGTTTGCAATCTCTTCCACTCAGATGGACGCGAGTTCATTCAATGCAACCTGCGCGATGTCACCCAGCACCGTCTGGCGCAGGATCAGGTGCGGCGCATGAATGAAATGCTCGAGCAGCGCGTGGCAGCTCGCACCTGCGAACTCGAGAGCGCAAACCGCGAGTTGGAGGCATTCACCTACTCGGTTTCTCATGATCTCCGGGCTCCGCTGCGGCACATCATGGGCTTTGTCGAGATCCTGGAAAAAGAAGCCGCTGCCGAACTCACGGATGCCCAGCGGCGGCATCTCTTCACGATCGGCGGAGCCGCGCGGCGCATGGCGGAGTTGATCGAGGACCTGCTCGCATTCTCCCGCATCGGCCGCTCCGAGGTGCAGAAGGTGACTGTGGACATGCTCACGCTCGTGATGGAGGCGTTGGATGACCTGCGCCACGAAACAAAGGATCGAATCATCAGCTGGGAAATCAAAGATCTGCCCATGGTGACGGTTGACCGCTCGCTCATGCGCCAGGCGCTGGTGAACCTGCTATCGAACGCCATCAAGTTCACATCGAAACGCAACCGGGCTGTCATTGAAATCGGCACGGAGCCGGGCCGTAAGGGTGAGGATACGATTTACATTCGCGACAACGGTGTGGGGTTCAATCCCCGCTATGCGCAAAAAATTTTCGGCGTTTTTGAGAGACTGCCCAATGCTGATGAGTTCGAGGGGACCGGCATCGGTCTGGCCAATGTGCAACGCATCATCCGCCGTCACGGCGGCCGCGTGTGGGCGCTTGGCAAGGTGGATGCAGGAGCCACATTTTATTTTACCATCCCCCGCAGAGTTGAAAATGACGCCTGATACGGCTCAAATACTGCTTGCGGAGGATGATCCCGCCGAAGTCGAATTGGCGCTCTCGGCCATGCAGGCCGGTGATCCGAGACGCCGCATCGAGGTCGTGAACACGGGCGAGGATGCGTTGGATTACCTGCACCGCCGCCGGGCATGGAGGGGGCGAGGCGCCTCGCAGCCCGCGTTGGTGTTGCTGGATCTCAAGATGCCTGGAATCGGCGGCATCGAGGTTCTGCGCGCTATTAAAACCGATGCCCGCACACGCTGCATTCCTGTGGTCGTTTTCACTTCCTCGGGCGAGCGGCGGGATGTTTCTCTTTGCTATGAAAACGGCGCGAACGCCTATGTGGTGAAGCCGGTGGACTTCGCCTGCTTTGTCGAAACCCTTCAGGCCATCGGCCACTTCTGGACAGGCCTGAACACCCCCCCGGCGCGTTCGCTTCGCCCACACAGATGAAGTGCCGGATTCTTCACCTGGAGGACGATCCGCTCGATGCCGAGTTGATCTTGCGCAGGCTGGAAGCGGATGGCTTTGATTGCCAAATCGACCGGGTCGATACGGAGGCGGCCTTTTTGCAGGCGCTCGAACGCGGGGGCGTCGATCTCGTTTTGGCCGATTTCTCGCTGCCCGGCGCCGACGGAATGGAGGCACTGCGGCTCGCCCGGCAAGTGAAGCCCGATCTGCCATTTCTCATTGTTTCGGGAGTCATCGGAGAAGAGGCGGCGGTGGACTCTCTTCAGAATGGCGCGACCGACTATATCTTGAAAGACCGCCTCTCGCGCTTGACGCCTGCCGTGCGACGAGCGTTGGACGAGGCAGCGCTCCGGCGCGACAGGGAATCCCTCGGCGACCAGCTTACCCGCGCGCAGAAACTCGAAATTTTTGGAGAACTCGCGGGAGGGGTGGCCCACGACTACAACAACATTCTTACAATTATCATGGCCAACAGCGGCCTGCTCATGGCCGGACTCGCCGAGGGAACGCGCCTGCACAAGCACGCTTCGCAAATCGAATACGCTTGTGGCCAGGCTGCCTCGCTCACCCGCCAGCTCTTGGTTTTCAGTCGCGACAGGGGGCGCGATGCCGCTGTTCTGGATCTGAATGGCATTGTCCAAAATGCCGAGTCCATGCTGGCGCGCCTGCTTCCCGAAAATGTCGAACTCGCAGTATCCCCCGCTAACGGCCCGCTGCACATCATGGCAGATCGCGGTGATCTCGAGCAGGTGCTCATCAATCTTGTCCTCAACGCGCGCGACGCCATTCGCTCGCACGGCACGATCCGAATCGAAGCAGGGAGAATCCAAAAAGACAGGCAGGAACTTGTTTTTTTAAAGGTGCGGGACAACGGCGCTGGAATGACCAGCGAGGTGAAGGCGAGGGTGTTCGAGCCTTTTTTTACGACCAAGCCGGAGGGGAGTGGCACAGGGCTCGGACTCGCGACCTGTCGGCGATTGATACAATCCATGGACGGACAGATCACAGTAAAAAGCCATCCTGGTCGGGGAACGGAATTCCGCATTCTGTGGCCTGCGGCGGAAGGTGGCGGGGGTTCTCAAAGCCAGATTCCTGTGCGCGCTGAAATGCCGCGTGGGTGTGAAAAAATCCTGCTGGCTGAAGACAACCACATGCTTCGCGACATGATGGCCGGCCAACTTGAGGAGCTTGGCTATGAGGTTCTGCAAGCCTCCAACGGCATCGAGGGCCTCGATGTCTTCGCGCAGAGCAAAGACAACCCTCCCGTGCTCGTCATTGCGGATGTCGCGCTCCCTCTGCTCAGCGGGCGGGAGATGGTCAGGTTGCTCCAGCGGTCATCGCCGGGTTTGCGGGTCCTGCACACCTCGGGACACTCCGACCACACCATAGCTGCGCTGGGATTTCAGCTTCCGGCAGGTGATGTGCTCAGGAAACCTTTCACGCTAGCCGAGCTGACGCTGAGGATCCGCGAAATCCTCTCAGCCACGAAATAAGTCGTTTCTGTCGCGCGGCCTTTGTTGACAGCGCCCGCCGTCCTCCCCATATTCCGTGCCCGCTCACAGCCGGGCGGACTACTATTTATGGAAAATATTCGCAATATCGCCATCATCGCACACGTCGATCACGGCAAAACGACACTCGTTGATCAGCTTCTCAAGCAGGCAGGAACATTCCGCGCCAACCAAAAAACCGACGAGCGCATGATGGACTCGATGGATCTGGAGAGGGAAAAAGGCATCACCATTCGCGCCAAGAACGCTGCCTTCCGCTGGAAGGATTACCATGTGAATATCGTGGACACTCCCGGCCACGCCGACTTCGGCGGAGAGGTCGAACGCATCATGAAGATGGTGGACGGCGTGCTTCTTGTGGTGGATTCGCACGACGGTCCGCAGGCGCAAACCAAATTCGTGCTTCGCAAGGCGATGGAGAACGGTCTCAAGCCGATTGTGGTCATCAACAAAATCGACCGTGAGAATGCCCGTCCGCACAAGGTTCTCGACATGGTGTTCGAGCTTTTCATGGAACTCGGCGCAAGCGACGAGCAGCTCGACTTTCCTCACATCTACGCCAGCGCCAAGCAGGGCTTCGCCAAAAACGAAGTCACGGATTCCAGCGACAACATGGAGCCTCTCTACGAGGCGATCGTGAAACACATTCCGCCGCCACCCAAGCCTGATGTGGACTTTTTCCGCATGCTCGTGTCGAACCTCGACTACAGCGACTACCTCGGCCGTATCGCCTACGGACGTATCATCAGCGGCAAGGTTGAGATGGGTCAAACAATCGTCTGCATTCACAAGGGTGGTCAGAAGGAAAAGGCCAAGATCACGGCGATTTTCTCCCACGAGGGCTTGGAAAAAGTGCAGGTCCAAGAGGCGTTGGCCGGCGACATCGTGGGTATCAGCGGATTCGAGGAAATCTTCATCGGCGAGACGCTGGTGGACACCGAGGAGCGCGAGGCCCTTCCATTTGTCGAGATCGATCCGCCTACGATCTCCATGAAAATCTGCGTGAACGACTCGCCTCTCGCTGGTCGTGAGGGAAAGCTTCTCACCGCGCGTCAGATTCGCGACCGCCTCATCCGCGAGACACGCGGCAATGTTTCCATCATGGTCGCCGACACCGATGTCGCAGGCCACTTTGATGTGAAGGCCCGTGGCGAAATGCAAATCGCCGTGCTCGTGGAGCAAATGCGCCGCGAGGGCTTCGAGCTTCTTGTTTCACGCCCAGAGGTCATCTTCAGGCGAGCCGAGGATGGATCTGTGCTGGAGCCCATGGAAACTCTCTACGTCGATGTCCCGCCGGAAAATCTTGGCGATATCCTGCAAAACCTTGCTGGTCGCAAGGCCGATATTGTCAATATGGAGCACAATCCGCACAGCGTTTTGGTGCAGGCCATCACGCCGACTCGTGGCATCATCGGCTTCGAGACCGACCTCGTGAACCTCACCAAGGGCCACGGAATCGCCAGTCACCTTTTCAAGGAATACGGCCCGCACAAAGGCGAGATTCCAAGCCGCAACAACGGTGTGCTCGTTTCCATGGAAGGCGGCACCAGCATGGCCTACGCGCTCGACAGCATTCAGGTGCGCGGTCGCCTCTTCATCGGGCCGCAAGAGGAAATCTACGAGGGAATGATCATTGGCGAAAACGCTCGCCCCGACGACATGCCGGTGAACCCCTGCAAGGCGAAAAAATTGACCAACATGCGAAGCCAAGGTGACGGCAAGGGCATCTCGCTCGCGCCTCCGATCGTGATGAGCCTCGAGCGCTCGCTCGAATACATCGCGCCCGACGAGTATGTCGAGGTCACTCCCAAATCGCTCCGTCTCCGCAAAAAAATTCTCGACGCCAACGCGCGTAAACGCGCCGAAAAATCAGTCGGGGTTTTTGCCTGACGCGCCGCTTCCTTTGAAAAAGCCCGGAGCCACAAGCTCCGGGCTTTTTGTGTTTTCCGACCCGCGTCATTGGCGCTCCAAACAGATTTCCAAGGGGCACGGGTTGACTCGGACCAGCCTATAGATTATTTCGAGAAGTAATGGAGGAGCCGCCATTACAGCCTCACAAGAAATCGCCCGTATCGTGGGAGCAAGCAGTCGCGCAATTCAAGCGGCACAACCCGGCACATCCGCCTGGAATGCCGAAGAGCAAGCCATCCGCGACGAGAAAAGCATACCTTGGAGAAATCTTGGGAAGTTTGGACCTCCGGACACGATAGCTTCCGAACATTTCGTCTGGTTTCAAGACGGCATGGTTTTCAAAGCCACGGCCTATGGTCGTTTTGGACACTCCATTGACAAAGGGCCTGGCAAAGCCACTCCGCTGGAATACCTCCGACGAATTGCTGCGAGCAACGAAGCATTTAATGATTCCGCAACGATCGTCGGAAAATTCGAAAACGAAAACGGGAGCTTGGGATTAATCCACGCGCAGGACTTCATCGCACAGAATCCGGCAGGTGCATTTCACGCAACGCCGGAGCAAATCATCAAATTTTTGGACTCGCTCGGGTTATTCCCATCAGAAGGCCATTTTTCAAAATACGAGGTCTGGGCCAATCTTGATCTTGGGATCGAGATAGCCGACTTCCACTCCGGGAATGTGATTTTAAACAGCGAGAGGGGCGGTGTTCCCATCGACATCGTTGTCCACAAATTCGATCCCGCAAAAGGTGTCGACTTCTTTTAATCAGCGGAGCCGCTCGGATTCGCGGAAAGGATTGACGCGCCCGCCGTGCTCGCCCACTATCCCCGCTCTTTTCACATTTCATGCGTCATACCATATCGATTCTCGTTGAGAACAAATTCGGCGTGCTGACCCGCGTGGCGGGGATGTTCAGCGGTCGCGGATTCAATATCGACACTCTCAATGTCGGTCCCACTTTGGACGCCTCGGCCTCCCGCATGACGATCGTGGTGCGCGGCGATGACAAGGTTCTTGAGCAAGTCACCAAGCAACTCGAGAAGCTCGTGGATGTCATCGATGTCCAGGATTTCCGCGACGAGGAGTATGTGGATCGCGAACTCGTGCTGCTCCGCGTGAATGCGACTTCCAAGACCCGCGCCGAGGTGATGCAGATCTGCGATATTTTCCGCGCGAAGATCATCGATGTTCAAGCCGAGAAGCTCGCCATCGAGGTCACCGGCACCGAGAACAAAATCAACAAATTTCTCAGCCTCATGGAAGGCTTCGGCATTAGCGACCTGACCCGCACCGGCAAGATCGCCCTCGCCCGCACCAACTAACCCCACCCGACACTCAACCCAACACTAAAAAACCAAACAACCATGCCAGCCAAAATCCTCACCGACAAAGACGCCGACCTCAAATTTTTTAAAGGAAAAACCCTCGCGGTCCTCGGCTTCGGCTCCCAAGGTCACGCCCACGCTCTGAACCTCAAGGAGAGCGGATGCAAAGTCATCATCGGCCTCTATCCGAAGTCCAAGAGCCGCGCAGTCGCTGCCGCTCAAGGCTTCGAGGTTTTTGATACCGCCGAAGCCGTGCGCCGCGCGGATGTGATCATGGTTGCCATTCCCGACACCAAGCAACCCGCCGCCTACAAGGCCGACATCGAGCCGAACCTCACTCCCGGCAAGACGCTCGTCTTCAGCCATGGCTTCAGCATCCATTACAAGACCATCGTTCCGCCGAAGAATGTGAATGTGATCATGGTCGCTCCAAAAGGACCAGGCCACATCGTCCGCCGCCAATACACCGAAGGCAAAGGCGTGCCAACCCTCATCGCCGTTTACCAAAACCCCGGCAAGGATGCGAAAAAGATTGCCCTCACCTGGGCCAAGGGCATCGGTGGCACACGCGGTGGCGTGATTGAGACCTCGTTCAAAGAAGAGACCGAGACCGATCTCTTCGGCGAGCAGACCGTTCTCTGCGGCGGCGCCTCCGCGCTCGTCCAGGCTGGATTCGAAACCCTCGTCGAGGCTGGTTACTCGCCCGAGATGGCCTACTTCGAGTGCCTCCACGAGCTGAAGCTCATCGTCGATCTCATGAACGAATCGGGCATCGCTGGGATGCGTTTCTCGATCAGCGAAACCGCCAAGTGGGGCGATGTTTCCGTGGGACCAAAAATCATCGACGCCTCGGTAAAGAAGCGCATGAAAGCCGCGCTCAAAGACATTCAGACCGGCAAGTTCGCCAAGGAATGGATCAAGGAATACGAGGGCGGCTACAAGCGCTACAACGCACTCCTCAAGGAAGGCGAGAAACACGGCATCGAGAAAACCGGCGAGCGTCTGCGCGGCCTCATGCCTTGGATCAAAAAACGCAATCTCAAAGGCACCCAAGCCTCCTACTCGAACTAAAAACTTCTTATTCCTATGGCCGAGACCTCCTCACAACCCATCAGCGTCATCACAGGCGGTGCGGGCTTTTTGGGCTCACACCTCACCGACCGTTTGCTTGCCGAAGGCCATCGCGTCATCGCGATCGATAGCCTCATCACTGGCAATGTCGCGAACATCGAGCATCTCGCCGGGAATAAGAGCTACAAATTCATCTGCCACGATGTCACCGACTTCATCTACATCCCAGGTAAGGTCGATTATGTTTGGCATTTTGCGAGTCCAGCCAGTCCGATCGACTACCTGCGCATCCCGATTCCAACCTTGAAAGTCGGCTCGCTCGGAACGCACAATGCGCTCGGTCTGGCCAAGGATAAAGGCGCGGCGTTCATTCTCGCCTCGACTTCCGAGTGCTACGGCGATCCGCTCATTCATCCGCAAACCGAAGACTATTGGGGCAATGTGAACCCCATCGGACCACGCGGCGTTTACGATGAAGCCAAGCGATTCGCGGAAGCCATAACCATGGCCTACCACCGCTATCACGGCATGAATACGCATATTGTTCGTATTTTCAATACCTACGGTCCACGCATGCGCCTCGATGACGGACGCGTTGTGCCGGCTTTCATCGGTCAGGCGCTGACTGGTCAGCCGCTCACAATCTTCGGCGATGGATCCCAGACCCGCAGCTTCTGCTATGTTTCGGATCTCATTGATGGAATTTTCCGGTTGATGATGAGTGATTTCCACGAGCCTGTGAACATCGGAAACCCGCGCGAGATGACGATCCGTCAATTTGCCGAGGAAATCCTGCGCATCACTGGCGCCGCCTGCCAGATCGAGCACAAGCCGCTCCCTGTGGATGACCCCAAGGTGCGCCAACCGGACATCACCCGCGCCAAGACGATCCTTGGCTGGGAGCCGAAGGTTGACTTCGACAAAGGCATTCGCGAGACCATTGAATTCTTCCGTGGCCGCGTTTGAGATTTACTTAAATCCCATATCCGAATAACACCCTCACCATGAGAAAAAGTTTGTTCCCCGCGACAATCCTTCCTGCCTTGTTCCTTGCTCTTTGCAGCATTTCAGCCCAAGCCCAGGTCAAGTCGGAATTCACCATCAAAAAAATCGAACCTGCGCTTGTTGAAACGCCACAAATTTCGGCCGGCACCTACCGCAAGCAGCAACCGGGTGCGGCACGGCCGACTCCCTGGCTCGAGGTGGATGTGAATTTCGAGCGAGACGAGGTATCGAAGGAAGCGTCGAAGTTCTCCGATGATCTCACGGTGAATTTCTACATCCTTCTCAACAACGCTGCGATCAGCGAGGATAAGCAATCCACTCTTCTCACAGGCAGCACCACGATTTCCGATGTTCCCTACGGCAAGGGACTTCATGCTGCCGCCTTCGTGGCTCCACAGACCCTCGCTCGATATTTTGACGGCAAGGCACCGACCACCATTCAGCAAGCCATCATTGATGCGGGCGTCACCATTTCAGATTCCACCGGCGTTGTGGCCATTTCCTCGTTCAAGAGCGCCGAAGTCGCCAAGCAGGGCAGGGGTTGGTGGGAATCCGAATCCGGGATGACCAAAGTGACCGGCCGCGTTCTGGAAAAAAGCCAGACACCCTTTGCGCCGCTTGCATGGGATTACTACCTGCCCTCGAAATCCAAAGCAGCCAACTGATCCGACCCAACGATGGCCCGTCCAGCACGCATTTTCGCTCTTAACCTCGGCATGCAGACCGTGAGCATGGCGGAGTTTCAGGAATTGCCTGCAGGCGGATTGAAGCTCGTTGCTCTCAAAACTTCCGACCTCATCGTCGATCCCTCAGCAGACGCCACGCGCAACAGCCAGATCGAATCTGTCGCGGCGGAACTCCGCGCTGCGCTTAAGGCTCCGAAAAACGCCAAAACCCATCTTTGCCTCCCCTCGCAAACCGTTTTCTCGCGTTTTGTGAAACTGCCCGGCGCCACGGCTAGCGATGTCGAGTCAATCATCGGATTCGAGGCCCAGCAGAATGTGCCGTTTCCGATCGATGAAGTTGTCTGGGATTATCAGATCATGGGCGACCGCCGGGGCGAGACTTGGGATGTCGCGATCGTCGCTATGAAGGCGGATCAGCTCAACGAAGTCGTCGATGCCGTGGGCAAGGGAGGCATCGCTTCGGCTCAAATCGACTTCGCACCGACCGCTCTTTTCAACTCCTTCCGCTACAACTATGCCGATGCCAAAGGCTGCTCGCTCCTGCTGGATCTTGGGGCCCGCACGACGAACCTCGTCTTTATCGAAGACAACCGCCTCTTCAGTCGGAGCATACCCATCGGAGGAAATACCGTTAGCGCAGCGATCGCCAAGGAATTTGCTCAGGAGATAACTCTCGCTGAAAAACTCAAACTCGAGAAAGCCTCCGTGGGACTCGGCGGAGCTTATGCCGAATCCGAAGACCCCACCGAAGCCCGCCTCGCCAAGGTCACCCGGAATACGATGACCCGTCTCCATGCGGAGATAGCCCGCTCGATCAATTTCTACCGCACCACCCAAGGCGGCACTACGCCGATGCGGGTTCTTATCTGTGGCGGCGGCACGGGCCTACCCTACATGACGGAGTTTTTTGCTGAGAAACTTCAGGCGCCCGTGGAGTATTTCAACCCCTTTCGGAATGTTCAGGCCGCGCCGGATGCCATCCCTCAGGGCGTCGCCCATTGTGCTTCTGGTCTCGGCGAGTTGGTCGGTTCTGCGCTCCGTTCCCTCAAGAATTGCCCCGTCGAGATCAATCTCACTCCTCCCAGCGTGCGCCAGGCTCAGCTTTTTGCGAAACGAGTTCCCGCTTTGGCAATAGCGGCGTTGTTTTTCATTCTTACCCCAACCCTCTGCTGGCTTGATCTTGATGAATCCGCACTCCGCATCAATGAAAGAGTCGAGAAGCAAACGGCCGAAGTCGCCCGACTCGATGGCCTTTCCAAAGGAATCTCCTCCGCGCTGGCGGAACGCGACAAGCTCGTAGCGGAAGCGGCCCCCTTCCTCGCCCTTGCCGCCGAGCGCTCCGTCTGGGCTTCTATTCTCGATGAACTCGCTGCGACCATTCCGCCGCGCTTCATCTGGGTCACGCAGATCAAGCCAGTGGAGGGCGTCATCATTGCTCCTGAGCCGACACCTGCCCCCGGCGCGAAGGCTCCTCCCAAGCCGGCGACACCCGTTTCTGGCCCAAAAGCGATCACAGCCATCGAAATCAATGGACTCTACTTGGACAACCCACCCAACGCAGAAGGCGCAGGGGTCATTGACAAATTTTTCGAGCACCTGAAACCCTCCTCCGTCTTCGCAATCGGTGACGACCCGTCGAAAATAATCACCCGCCGCACGACTCCCACCGGCGAGGCTTGGGCCTACGGCTACACCTTGGTTCTGCCGCTCAAGCAGCCGCTCATCTTGCCATGAACTGGTTTAAACAAAACCCCATAGCCTTAGTGCTCCTGATTGTAGCCGTCATCGGCACGGGAGCCACTTCGTATTTGGCGGTGGATGCTCAAACGCGACGGGACGAAGCGCAGGCTAACCTGGATTCGCAGCTTCAAAAGCTCAAACAATTTCAAAATCAAAAACCTTTCCCGACTGACCAGAGCCTCAAGGCAATCAAAGATAGTCTTGAAGAATACCGCGCCGAACTCGGCAAGTATCGCACCGCGCTGGCCTCGATGGAGGCGACCCTCAAGCCGATCAATCCCCAAGAATTTCAGGATGATCTTCGCAAAGCGGTCGATGAATTGAGGAAAACCGCCATCGAGAAGAGCGTCACCCTGCCGGACAACTTTTTCTACGGATTCGACGAATATCAGGCTGCTCCGCCATCCCAACAGGAAGTCGGGGAACTCAATCGCGAGTTCGGCATCATGCGCCGGATCGCGGATGAACTCGTCGGCCTGAAAATCGGCTCCATCGGTTCTCTTAAGCGGCAGGAAATCGTCGCCCAACCGCCAGCAACGACGCCTGTGCAACCCGCCAAGCCAGGCGCCACACCACAGCCCAAGGCACCAGCCATTTCCACCAAGACATTCACTATCACTTTTACTGCGCCCCAAGAAAAACTCCTCACGGCCTTCAATATGATCCAAGACGCGGATGAATTTCTCCTCATCCGCTCGCTCACACTGGATAACACCAGCCCACAGCCTCCGCCCCGCACTCAACCCGGTGAGACCTCGACATCCCCCGGCCTGCCGACTCCAGGCGCTTCGGAAAAGAACGCCGATACCATTCAAGCTATCCTCGGCCGCGAATCCGTCACGGCCAGCTTGAATATTGAAATCCTCGACTTTCCGGATTGGGAATCCAAGCCGCCGGCCCAGTCGGGCGTCACCCCTCCGCCCAAGTAAAGACTATGAATTGGGTTAAACAAAAATACGACATCCTCCTTCTCGCCGTAGCCACTTTACTGCTGGTATCCAATGCCGGTTGGATTGCGATGAATCGTATGGAGCCGGTTCAGGTTCAGGCTGCCCTCACAGTGCCAAAGGAAAATGCAATTCCTTCCTTAGACCTTGATGCCGTTCGCCAAGCTGCAGCGCTTGCTGATTCCCCAGCGAAGTGGAAGTCCAGCTCCGATCTCCCGGCCGGAACTCCAGAGCGAGGTTCCTTGCTCGTCTCCCGCCGCTACCTCCTCAAGGATGGCAAACTCATCGACCCTCTCGCGGAAGGAAGTGACCAGCTTCACCCTCCGATCACCAACGATTGGTTGCTCGCCAACGGACTCGACTACACCGACATGAACATCAAGGAAAAGGACGCCGACGGTGACGGGTTCTCAAACCTTGAGGAATTCGAGAAAAAAACCAACCCGAACGATCCCAAAGACGCTCCGGCATCCTTCAACAAGCTGAAACTTGTTGGCTTCAAGCCCGTGCCCTTCCGCTTGGAGTTCAAGGGCGACCCGTCAGGAGAAGGCAAGGAATTTCAGATCAACCTCAAAGACTTGAAAGGAAGCGCCCGCAGCCAATACCGCAAAATCGGGGAACAGATCGAAGGTGCTCCTTACAAAATTCTGAAATACGAGGCCAAACCTGGCCCTAATGGAGTCAACGCCTCAGGCGACCTCTCCGAACTCACCGTCCAAAACACCGAGACCGGCGACTCGATTGTTCTCATATTCAATAAAGAAACAAACGATCCGACCTCGTTTGGCACATTCCGTAACCTCCTCGCGCTGGGGGATGCGGACTTCACTCTCAAGAAAGGCGAGGAATTCACCATCAAGCCGGATACGACCCGCAAGCTCAAACTTGTTGACATCACACCTGCCAAAGCTCAAATACGAGACATCTCCACCGGAGACATATTTTCTGTCTTATCGACTGACAGCTCATCTCCCTGACCTGAAATGATTAAATTCCCACTCTGGTTTCCAGTTTTTCTTCTTGCCGGCGTAACTTTGCCCATTGTTCAGGCTCAATACCCAGGTGTTCAGGGTGCGGTTGAGTCACATATTCAAGTGCTTGAGCAAAAACGTGCTTATTGTGCGGATCTGGTGCAAAAAGGAAATGATGCCGTGGCTGACAACGATTACGAGTCCGCCTACGCGCTTTTCAAAAGCGCCGTTGATACCCTCCCGCAGGGCGGTGAGGCATCTTCCGACCTACGCAAGCAGGCTCTTGGCGGTTTTTGTAACGCCGCCGTTCTCCTCGCGCGTCAGCGTGTCTCCGAGGGGCGCTATGCGGATGCCCGCACGACCGTGGAAGTTGTCCTGGAAAATCGCTACGATCCAAATTACGGCCCCGCCAAAACCCTCCGCTCGCAGCTCATGGACCCACAGGGTTTCGCTGATCGCGGCACGATCACCCCGCGGCATGTGGCGAATATCGAAGAAGTCAAGCGCCTCATCCAAGAGGGCGACGGCTACTACGCAACCGGGCGCTACGATATTGCCTTCAAACGCTGTGAGCAGGCCCTCAACATTGATAAATACAACATCGCCGCCCGCCGATTGATGGAAAAAATCAATGTGGCGCGCCAAGAATATGCCGATGCCGCCTACAGTGAAACGCGTGGCGCCATGCTTACCGCTGTGGACAAAGCGTGGGAACTTCCGCTCCGGAAATTCACCGATGGTCCTACCTCCATCGTCGAGCAACCTCAAATGGATAGCCGTGGTAGCCAAGCCATCAATAACAAGCTCGATACGATTATTATTCCTCGCATCGACTTCACAGATTCCTCCATTAAAGAAGCCCTCGATTTCATCAAAAAACGCGCTTCCGACTTGGATGAGGGCGATTCCGACAACAAAGGCATCAATATCGTGCTGAAGTTGCCACCCGACTCGCCGGACGCAGCCTATCCGATCACGCTTTCGCTCTCGGATGTCCCACTTCGTGAAGCTCTTCGCTATGTGACTGAGGCGGCAAATCTCAAGATCAAAATCGAAACACACGCCGTTGTCGTGGTTCCAGCCACGGAGAACACGGATGTCTTGATCACCAAGGAATACAAAGTCCCGCCCGGCTTCATCACGGCAACGCCTGGAAGCGCGCCGCCGCAAGTCAGCGGTCTGGCCGCAGGTTCACAATCCGTCATAGCAGCCCGGTCTATAGCAAAAGATTTTCTTGAAACTCAAGGTGTCGAATTTCCGGAGGGTGCCAGCGCGAACTACATTTCGCTCACCAGCCGCCTCATTGTAAAAAATACCCAACCCAACTTGGAGCTTATTGATGCTCTGGTCGATACTTCGGTTGCAACAAGGCCAACACAGGTCGAAATCGAAGCGAAGTTCCTTGAGGTCTCCCAAAACAATCTCAACGAACTCGGCTTCGACTGGTTGCTCGGCCAGTTCGCCCTCGCTGGTGGATCCGGCGTCTACGGGAGCGGCGGCACAATCGGTCTCGGACGCTCGATCAACAACAACGGATATCCGCTCATCAATCCGGGAACGAGTCTCCCGGTTGGCGCGAATTCGGGCACATCGGGTCCAATCACAGCAGGGAACCGCGGTGGCACTACAGGAATCAGCCTGAATGCGGTGGATGCCATTCTCCTCGGCTCGCCAGCCGGTCCGGCTCCAGGTGTTCTCAGTGTTGCGGGTGTTTTCACAAACCCACAATTCCAAGTTGTCCTCCGCGCCTTGAGTCAAAAGAAAGGAATCGATCTCGTCAGCGCTCCAAAAGTCACCACCAAAAGCGGAAGCACCGCAAAAATTGAAATCGTCCGCGAATTTCGCTACCCCAGCCAATTTGACCCGCCTCAACTCTCCGCCACCACTGGCTCGACCTACGCGCCGGTTGTTCCCAACTCGCCGAGTGGCTGGGAAACAAAAAACACTGGTATCACCTTGGAAGTGGAGCCTACAGTTGGGCCGGATTCTTATACGATTGAGCTTCGCTTGGCGCCGCGTGTCATTGAATTTGATGGCTTTATAAACTACGGCAGCCCAATTTATGCTTCGGTGCAATACACCACACCTCTTCTTACCCTTCCCTCCACGACCTTTGAGGCAACACCTAACACAATTAACCAACCCGTCTTCTCGACCCGCGAAGTGGAAACCCAAGTCTCCGTTTATGATGGCCAAACCGTCGTCATGGGTGGCCTAATGCGCGAGGATGTGCAGAAAGTTCAAGATAAGGTTCCAATTTTAGGCGATATCCCTCTTGCTGGAAGGCTTTTCCGGACAAATGTGGATCAACATATCAAGCGTAACCTGCTCATGTTTGTGACGGCCGGACTCTTGGATCCTGCAGGACAACCGATTATCGAGGCGGATGAGGACGATCAACTTCTTCCCG
>JAPLTI010000197.1 GCA_026398285.1 Verrucomicrobiota bacterium | reverse complement strand
TCGCATGACCCAAGTTTCAGCCGCGCAGCGGCGTCCTCGTGATCCTGGGGTAGGGACGCCAGGCCCTTGGCGTCCCAAACTTCAGCCGCAAAGCGGCGTTCCTGCCTGATGCGATGGCGTTGATGCGCAGGTTGTGATGGGAACGAGACGGCGTGGTAGCGGAGCAGTGCGGTCTTAGGTCAAGCCGGAGGTTGACCCTCCAAGAGTTTGCGCGCTGCCGCGCGGGTCGACTCAGAGTTCGGCTGCGAAGGTTTCGAGGTCGGCGCTGGTGATGGCCGCGCGGTGAAGGCGCGTGAGTTTTTTGGTGTCGATGATTGACTCGATTTCCTCACGCAGACCCTCTGGCACTCGCTGGAAGCGGATTTCCAACGCTTCGAGAATGGCTTGTTGCTGGGAGAAAATCAGACCTTCCTGTCGGCCTTCTTTACGACCCTGTTGACGACCTTTGCGGATGCCTTCTTGACGGAATTGTTCGGCGAGTGACATGGCGTTTTTACTGAGTTTCGGGTTGCGTAGTGTTTTTAGTCTCCTGTGAAAGGCGGGCTTGTCAAGGTCGCGGTCCAAAATGTAGCGCATCAGCATCTCGAAGGAGGCCGATGGCAACTGGATCAGCAACGATTCGTCCCATACGAGGTCGTCCAAAAGCGTTTGGAGCTTTTCGGCTTTCAGGGCGCGTAGCGTGAGGATGCCCATCGGCGTGCCGAGGATTTTTTCGAACGGCATACGGAACAACTCCACAAGCTGAAATTCGAAGTCGGGGATGTGTTTTTTTATCTCCCCTGCCCCTTCGGGAATGTCGATCAAGTCGGCGAAGCGGGTGGAGCTTTTCCAGGGTTTGTTGTCCTGCGCAAGGACGAGCGGCAGGATGGGCGGGAGTTTCGTGGCTCCGGGATTGGCGCGGAGGTAATCGTTCCAGATTCGGACCATGTAGGTGAGCAGGCGCAGGCCGATGAAGGGGTCTTCCTGGTTCTGGTGCTCGAAGAGAATGTAGAGAAAGGCGGGTTGGCCGTCTATTTTCACGGTGAAGAGAAGGTCACTCGAGGTGGCGGCAAACTCGGGGTCGATGAAACTGCCGCTGACAAGGGTCAACGAGTTCCAATCCATGCGGCGAGCGAGCTTGCTCGGGAGATGGCTTTCCAGAAAGGCGCGCGCGTTGTCTGGGTCCGAGAAGGTGGATTTGACCAGCTTGTCGTGAGGTTGGTGAAGAGGATTCTCAGGCCGGGACATGAGGGAGATCGTTGGAGGGCACACGCGCGATGTCAAAAGATGGAGTATGACGATTTTGTCAAGTTGGGCAGCAGAGGTTCGACAGAATGATGGATGACAGAATCATTTTTTGGGGCCCGCCTATGCGCTTCGCGGCTACGGCGTGACATGTCTGCCTGCGCGCTGCCGCGCGGTTTCTGTGGAGGCGTCTCTGTGAGCAACGGAGGGGGCTCCGATTCGGCAGTCATAGACAGCCGCTACAAACCCGCGCGGCAGCGCGTTTTGGTATCTTGGGAGGGTTCATCGTCCTCGCATGACCCAAGTTTCAGCCGCAGGGCGGCGTAAGGATGTCGATGAGGTGGCGGCGCGCGGAGTTATGGGAACGCGCGGCGTGGTAGCGGAGCAGTGCTGTCTTAGGAAACACGCAAAAATAACTGTCGCATTTTTTGTGAGCCCATGACAGGCTTGGAATGATGATCGATCAAGCAACTCTCCAAGCCAAATTTTCCGAAATTAGACCGCTGCTCAACGCGCGCCAGCTCCGCCTTGTCGCCCTTGCCGAAGCCAAATTCCTCGGGCACGGGGGCATCAAATCAGTTGCCGAGGC
>JAPLTI010000263.1 GCA_026398285.1 Verrucomicrobiota bacterium | reverse complement strand
CCGTGTCGAAATGAAGCTCTCTCCAGAGGGCCTGAAGCGACTTCAAGCCCTCAAGGAAACGCTCGGCGTATCCAAGCACTCCGAGGTCATGGAGGCCCTGCTTTTTGAAGCCTCAGTGAACCACAAGATCGATCCCGATGTGAGCGATCGGCTGGAACAAAAAATCGACTATCTCATCGAGCGAATCGAGATGATGACATGAAGGATGGGATGATTTTTCCATTCAAGAAGACATGGAGATCGCGTCTGGATTTGGAGTATCTCGACGAGACTTCCGGACGCAAAGTCGCAGCAAGACTGGATCAATCCCATCTTGAAGACAGCGCGAATCCGAACGAGATCGGCAAGAAACTCCACCAGTTCGCGGACTACGCCTCCAAGGAAACTCTAGGCCAGGTTCACGCCGGGGGATTTCTCCATCATCGGATCGTTTTGAATTCGGACGGGAGCCGGACTTCGCCAATGGCTTTGAGCAATTCCGAGAGAAAAAAAGGATCTGCGATGCCTGGATGAAGCACATGCGGGAGATCAAAGCCTCATCGTCCCATCCCGTGATCCAGCACCGGTTGGTCTTCACGATGTCGACGGCTTTTCACGACAAATTGGTCGGAGCCGGGATCAATCCTGACATCGTTTTGAGGAGTTCTTTGAAGACCGTTTTGAACCGATTCCAGCAGCGGTTTCATGCCAAGGATTCCATCGGCTATGCCTACGGACTGCATCACGATACAGACAATCTTCATGCCCATGTGGCCATCTGCCCCAGAACGGCCAAAGGGAATTATGTGGGAATCAGTATGTCGCGCACTCGTGAGTCGGGAAACAAGAACCAGATGACATATCTGATGCGTGCATTTGATCGGGAAAATCGCAAATGGGACAAGCTTCTCTCCAGCCCCGATAAACTCCGGAAGGCTTTAGGAGTGCATTTGGACAGCGATAAAATAGCGATCGCTCCGAAGATCTCGGCCAAGCAGATGTAGGTGCTTCGCGAGGATGAATCTCTCCATGCCAGTCGCTTTCGAAATAGCTACCAAGCCATCCAAAAACTGGAGCGGGAATTGCAGCAGAAGCGTCAGGTTCAGCGCACCAATCGCGTGATGCGACGCATCCCGCGCTTCTTTGGTTGGCGTAAGCCAACCCATATCCGGACGGTCGAAAAAGTCGCCGCAGAAGTTGAAAAATTTTCCATCCGGGAGATGCAGTCCCTCCTTTACCGGATGAAGCAAACCTACAGGGAGGATCACCGCATCTACAGCCAGCGTTATGGCTTCCAAACCACCCAAAACGATCATGCCCATCACAGGACCCAATCGAGACGACAAGGACAAAGCCAACTATTCTGAGTTCGTAACTACTCAGGTAGCTCCCAATAAATATTTTTTTCGTAGTTACGAATGGTCATCATTTAGTCTTCGATATTCTGTTTCCTCAGTCTTCGGTGCGGTTGCTTACATTTGCTCGCCAAGGAGGCAGGCAAGCTCATGGCGGACCTGCTTTGAACTTTTAAACCACCCCGCCAACGCATCCGGCAACGCCGTAGTCGCCAACTCGGTGGTCGCATACATCTGTGCCTGCGTTTCCCCGCCGACATACAGCGGGATGCTCAGATTTACTTCCTTCGCTCCGATTTCCTCGATGGGCACGATGCGAGTGAAGCCGGGCTCGTCCTGAAAGACCTGATAAGCGCGGACGACGCGCTGGAGGTGGTCGTCGGTGAGGAAGCTCTGGGCGCGTTCGCGGGTGACTTCGTTCAGCGCATTGATGAAGGGGACTTTTCCACGCCGGGCCTTTGGCTTCAGTTTGGCAAGTGAGGGCGTGTGGCGATCATTCTTGAGCGAGTTTTTCCAGTGGCTCGATAGCGTCTTGCAGCAACCTTTTCCCGGTGACTTCCAGAAGCTTTAAGGATGGTGCTTGCGAGACAAGCAGGCCGTATTCGCAGGTGTGGCGTGCCTCGTCCAAGTCCGATTCGTTTTCGGGCTGGATAAGCTGGCGAAGGCCGTTCCCGACATTCGGAACGAGACTCCGCCAGATGGTGGGGAAGCGACTTTGCAGTGCCGCTGCCCAGACTTGTGGCCATGAGAGCAATGAATCTTCCTGCCGGGCTTCGGCGAGGTAAGCGAGGGCGAGGACGCGCCCGAGGTCTTTGTTGCTGCGCTTGATGCGGCGTCCCCCAATGATACCGCTCATGGGTTGGTCGCCGATGGCGGGATGATGGAGCAGATTGGCGAGAGCCATGGTTTCGGGTCGGGCGATGGCGATGCCGAAAGGTGTGTGGATAGGCTGAAACTCTGCGAGGGAAAGGAAGCCAAAGCTGCAGAGGCTGAAATGGCCTTGGGAGGTCACGATGCGGATATCTTTCCGCCCGAGATCGGACTCCGACTCAGGGACGGTCAGCAGCTCGATAAACCATTCCGTAGAGCTCGGAGGATGAAGGCGGACGACGGGCAGTTTGTCGTCGGGTGTGCTGGCATCACCGGGATGGCCCCATTCGCCTTTGGTGCGCAGTTCCCAATGATCGGCAAATAGACGGTTAGCGACGGCTTCTCCGGCCGGGATGGCCTTGATGCGCGGAGAGAGTAGGCAATCCACATCTTTGGTGCGGACCTGGAGTTTCGAGTTGTCACCAAAGAAGTGATAACCCGCCGCGAGACTGCCGATGACGATGATGTTTTCCCGAAAATCCGATGGGATGGCCGAAGCGATGCGCTCCAGAACGGCGCTGGGCGAGATAAGTTTCACGATTTCTTCCGGATTCATAGCGGGCTGCCTTTGGTTGCGGGAAAAGATCTGAGGAACTCCAGCGCCTGTGATTCGAGGCGGGCTTCATGCAGATCGAGCACACATTCCACTGGGTCTGCCCAGGGAATTTCATTCTCAGACGGTTGGAAGAGAGATTCTGCGCGGCGGATGGTGTGGATCACCAGCGTAGGTGATTCATCTCGTCGAGTCGCTTTTTCTAAGGCTGGGTCGAGCTTTTCCACGAACGAGAGGTCTGCAACTTTGCGTCCGGAATGAATGGAGAGGTCGAGGCGCGGATTGCCGATGAGGTCGAGCGAAGGCTGGTAGTGTTTCGCCCCCCAGACTCCGCCTACTGCAAGATCCTGCCGCCCGAGTGAACGCAACCGGCGCAGCAGCGACTCCGGCGAACGAGCCTGGCCTGAGCGATCCACAAAGCGAACCGTGGCCCTGACATCATCAGATACCGCAACCAATCGCGCCCATTCATCACGAGGGAAAATTCGCAGCTCGACACTGCGATCCGAGTGGCGTTTCAAGCAGTGCTCAAGACGCTCCAGCGAGCGCGAAACGGTGGGGTGACTGGCCCCGGAGATTTTCATGAGTGACCCAATCAAGAGCGGGCCTCGTCCGAGCAACCATTGATGAATGAGGATTCGCAGAATCTCGTAGTGTGCTTCTGAATTTCTGCTCGCCCCGGCTGGACGTTGTGAGAGTTCATGCTGAAGGATTTCTTCGAGCACCGGCATTTCGCTCGCGGCGGGGGGTGTGGGAATACCGCTCCATTTGCCCGACTGCCGAATCCCCGCAGATAGGCGGCTGAATATCTCTGGCCTGATGATGGAGGCCGCCCCCTGCCATTCTTCTTGCAAACGCGATTCTGTGATGCCGGGTTCCTCCAGCACGAGCACAGCATGCCGCATTTCATCGGACAAGGAGACGACTCTGCTCAAGTCCATCAAGGAGGTGCGCAATCTCCTCGCGTCCTTCGTTTCCAGCAGCACCTCGTAAACTGTGTCGCCCATGATAGCATCAGCCCGAAAACCGGGGAAGTTCTCAATGGAGCAATCGTAGCGAAGCGTTTTCATGGGCTTAACTTGCCGCTTTTATTTGAAAGTCGCAAGTCTAAATAAAAGTCGCGAGTTGATTTTTTGGGCTCTGAATGAAAGCTGTAAATCGGAATTAAAGTCTTCATCGAAGAGGGTTGGATATAGGGTGGAACGCGAAATTCGACATGAAGATTATTTGACCTTTTCTGGAGATAGTAGGCAATTTGATTCGGGAGAATTTTATGGATTACTTTCGCATGAAATCGCGCGCCCGTCGGATCTTTATTCGCCTCTGCAAGGATCAAAAGGGGTAACGCGCAGTTGGGAAGGAGCTTTTCGATTTGCCGGGATATTTCTTCAAGGCCGTTGTTACGCACTTGCCGATGGCAAAAAACGAGGAGGGGAATCCAAATGCGTTACACGCCCGTGTTTAATCCATTCGACGACATAAATTTCACCATCATGTCCCCATGCCGCTCCATGGGGGCTGTTGAAAAGTCCCGGCACAACCTGAGCGCGATCCACATTCGGCCACTGGGGGAGGTGGCGGGCATTGGGCTGCTCTTGCAGAGCTATACCGTCACTTCCGACCGGAATTGATCGGGAGGTTCGATGAGAA
>JAPLTI010000172.1 GCA_026398285.1 Verrucomicrobiota bacterium | reverse complement strand
TCGGAGGCCTCCCCCCGGCGCTCCTAGAGACGCCGCTACAGCGATCGCGCGGCAGCGCGCTTGTTCCTCCGGGAGGGACATCCTCCGGCATGTCCCATTTCTTTCTGTCGGCGTGGCAAGCACACCGATGAGCAAACCATGCCATGCGCCTGCACAGCCGAGACGGCAATGCCCCCCTGAGACGCCGCTTCGCGGCTGAAGAATGGGTCAATCCGGAGGTCGACCCTCCAAGGATTTCGCGCTGCCGCGCGGGTTTTTGGCGGCTGTCTATGACTGCCAAATCGGAGTCCCCCCCCCGACGTTCATAGAGACGCCGCTACAGCAATCGCGCGGTAGCGCGCTGTGAATGCAAGGTAGGGGCGGCGCGCCGCCGCTGACCCATTTGCGCGGCGTGCTTGCCAAGCCGGAGACGCGAAGCACAGAGGCTGGAGTCGCCATTACATCCAGAAGAAACGCCGCCCGGGCGGCTGAATCTTGGGACGCCGACGGCGCGGCATCCCTACCTTGGCTTACGAATCGCGCGGCAGCGCGCTATTCGTGAAAAATCTCCACAGCGGCGATGTTTTGCGACAGGCCCCAGTGCGGGACGACCAAGCGTGGGTATTGACGCTGCCTCGCGGCGAGGATCGTGTTCCATGCTGAAGATGCCGTGAAGCCATCATGGCGAGGGCCTTGGCTGAGTGAAATTACTTGGCGTTCGCTCAAAAGGGATGCTGCTGGTTTAGCCATCCAGCTCGTTGCTGTATGGACTATGGGAATTTCCATGTTGAATCCAGCGAGGCACTCGCGCCCGGCAGCACTCGCTTGGCCTCGGGTGCGGAAGGTGTAGCCGTCCGCGATGCGCGTGATGTCCGCAACGGCCCCTGGCGTTTTCCTGCCGATGAGAATTGCTCCAGCGCCCTCGGCGATGCGAAAGGGATGTCCCGCTGTGAACCATCGCAGCGAGTGGAAGGCGTCGAGGAGGTGAGTTTCGAACTCCTCTGCTCCGGCGACAATGACATGGTCGATGTCCCCGTTTTCAATCCAAAGACAGGCCGTTCGCAGCGCAGAAACCCAGCAAGATGTGTCGCCGACTTGTGAGTAAACAGGGCCGCCGATTCCGAGTTCTGCAACCACATGGCTGAGCGGCGTGTTTACCACGGTCTCGGGAAACAAAATCGGACTTGCGAAGCGGCGTCCATCGGTGCTGAGGCCTTTGTAAAACCTTACCGAGTATTCCAAACACCCAAAGAAAAACGCGCCGACCACGCCGACTCGCGCAGGGTCGATATCAGGCCGTGCTTCCAGCGTTTGTGCGATGGCCTCGATGAGGTGATGCGAGAGCGGGCTGGCTCGGCGGAGCCTCGCTTTCATGCGCCAGCGGTTCACCGGTTCCGCTGAGAGATTGATGCGGGCGACTTCACGATGTCTGCATCCGCCGGCCTCGGATATGGATTCCACCGGCCATTTTGAAAAGTCCTCCAGCGCCTCGGCTGAGGTGCCGCCCGGACAGGAAATGCCGAATGAGAGAATGGAGACGGGATTTTTCATGCGGCGGTGAAGACGAGTGCGGCATTGGATCCGCCGAATCCTAAATTGACACTTAGCACGGCGGGCTTCGTCAATTTATCACCCGGCTTTGCAAGGGTGGCAGCCAGTTCCGGGATGGGATGCTTGGTGTTGATTTGAGGAGGGATGTCGCCCGTGCGGAGGCATTCGAGCGCAAAAACGGCTTCCAGTGAGCCTGCGGCTCCGAGCGTGTGGCCGATCGCAGCCTTTGTGGAGCCGATCCGTAAACCGGTGTTGTTCTCCGCAAAGACCCGCGCAAAAGCGGCCGCCTCTGCGCCGTCGTTGAAAACCGTCGCTGTCCCATGGGCATTCAGGTAGCCGATATCAGAAGGGTTCAGGCCTGCCTGCTCAAGTGCGCGCAGAATCGCTTCCTCAAGCGGTGCGCCTGTTGGATCGGGTTGGGTGATGTGGTGTGTATCTGTCGTATGCCCATAGCCGGTTAGGCGACCTTTCACCTGCGCGCCGCGTTTCTCAGCGTGCCCCGAGGTTTCCAAGACAAGAAAAGCCGCGCCCTCGCCGAGCATGAGCCCACGGCGATAGAGGTCAAATGGCTTGCACACATCGGGGTCGAGCGCTTGCAACGAGTCAAATCCACAAAATACCAACTCGCAGAGCGCCTCATAGCCTCCCGCCAGCACGATGTCGGCAAAGCCCGCCCGAATCAGGTCCGCCGCATGCCCGATAGCGTTCGCCCCGCTTGCGCAGGCGTTCGAAACAATCATGGACGGGCCGGAGAAGCCCAAGTGCTGCTGCAGGTCGCCAATCTGCTGGTGCGCGGGATACCGTGAAATTTTTGAAGCCAGATGGCGTGGACTCGCAGACCAGATGTCGCGCAGAAAACCTTCGCCGTGCTCCATGCCGCAAGCGGTCGTGCTGATGCTCAGTTCAAGTCGGGAAAAAACACTGCGCCCATTTTGATCCAGTAGCCCAGCATCTGCCATCGCCTGCCTCGCGGCGGGAATAGCCAAGCGCGAGGCCCGGCTGAGTCGGGAGATTTCCTTTTTCGAGACTCCTGCCAACTCTGGCAGTCGCGCTTCGGCGCCCTTCGTAACGCGGCATCCTTCGACTGGAATGCATGTAATTTCGCCTCGAGCGGAATCTCCCCGCAGAAGAGAGGCCCAAGTCGTCGCCGCATCCCCGCCGAGCGGCGAGACGCATCCCCAACCTGTAATGACAACATCCTCGTGCGAATTCACTCCGCCAAAATAGCCGTCACGAGGCGCAACTGGAAATGTGAAATTCGCACAGACATGAGCAGAAAATCCGGCACGCCAGAGAATGGTCCGCGAAAGAAAGGCCGCGCATCGAATAGTGGGCGATCGTCTCCCATGGCCAAAAATATCCTTCTGGAAGGCGTGGAACTATTTTCAGACACCACGCTGCCCTCAGACGCCGCTTCGCGGCTGAAAAATGGGTCATGCGAGACGATGACCCTCCCATAAAATACCCCGCCTCAACTTTTCGATTGAGCCCTCCGGCGCGCAAACTCGAAGAGTGGGGCTGTCATGAGTGTTGTGACTACGGCCATGACAACCATCATGGTAAAAAATCGAGGAGTTATGATTCCCGCCTGCAGGCCGATGTTCAGCAGAATCAGTTCCATCAGGCCGCGTGCGTTCATGAGTGAGGCCACTGTGAGCGCGTCGCTGTGCGGCTCTCCGCACCACCTTGCCGCGAGGTAGCAGGCGCCCATCTTGCCTGCCACCGCCGCAAGCACGACCGCGCCGGCCATTGCCCAATCTGATAGGGAATTCAGAAGATCGAGGCGGGTATTCAATCCCGAGTAGGTGAAAAAAACCGGCAGCAAAAGCAGGGTCGTGAGCGGTCCGATCTTGCGAATCGCATGATCCGCGAGAGGTCCGCGAGGCACGCACACGCCAAGGATGAATGCGCCAAATACCGCGTAGAGCTGGATCTTGTCGGTGAACCATGAGCCCAGCACCAGCAGGATCAGCAGCAGTGACATTCCCCGCGAGAAGTCGGCCTCGCTTTCAGGGGCTTTTTGAAAAAAACGCGGCACAACGACACGGCAGAACACCACATAGGCGACCACTCCGCCCAGCGTCCAAAGCACAAGCAGGAAATTTCCACTGACCGAGGCGATCACTCCGGCCAGTAGAATCCAAGCCGCTGCGTCATCCAGACTGCCGCTCGCCAGTGCCAGCGTTCCGGCTGTCGTTCCCGCCAATCCTCGTTCCTTGATGATCCTCGCCAGCATGGGGAAGGCCGTGACGCACATCGCCGCTCCCGTGAAAACCATGCCCAAGCCCGGCGAAATTCCTTCGCCGTAGAATCCGCCAGCCGCGCCGATCCACAGCGACAGCAGCGCGCCGAGCGCGAACGGCGCTGCCATGCCTGCAAAAGAAATCGAGGCCGCCGAGCGCAGGCGCGAACGCAAGAGATCGCCTCGGAATTCTAGGCCAACCACAAACATGTAGAGCGAGAGCCCGAGCTGCGCGACATCGAAGAGGATCGGCTTCGAAGCCGCCGGAAAAAGAAACGCAGACACACCCGGCGCCAAGGCTCCGAGCAGCGAAGGGCCCAGCACAATACCCGCGATCATTTCCCCGATGATTGCTGGTTGGCCCACTTTCCGCATCGCCATCGAGCAAATGCGGCATGCCAGCAGGATCACGCCGAGTTGGAGAAAAAAGTGGCCGAGCGGCAAACCATGAACGATGGACATGGCCGCGCACGATGCACAGCGACAGTTGCCATGGCAACATCGCGCTCACGAAAAAAACAAAAAATGTCATTGCATCCAAAGGCGCGCCTGCTAATTTCTTCCTCCTTTTCCAATGCCAAAAGCAATAGCACGCAGCAAAACGCGCAAATCCGTGGCCAAGCGCTTCAAGATCACCGGGACCGGCAAGGTTGTTCGCAACCACGCTTCCCGGAGGCACCTGTTGGCGAGTAAAAACGCCAACAAGAAACGCCACATGGCGAAATCCGCAGTGGTCGATGAGACCGATGTGGATCGCATCAAGGCCTGCCTGCCTTTCAGCCACTAAAGCGCGCTGAACCAAAATCCCTTCGACTGCCTCGGGGTTTGCCCGGGGATCACGGAGCCGGTGAGTCGGGGGATTTCAACTAAACAAACAACCGCTCCAAGGAGGCTCCGCGCCAAACGCGGAGTTTTATGACATGCCAAGAGCCACAAACGCTCCAGCCAGCCGGGCGCGCCGCAAGCGCGTCGTAGCAGCCTCGAAAGGATATCGCGGCCGCCGTTCCAAACTCTTCCGCTACGCAAAAGATGCGCAGATGAAGGGAAAATACTGGGCCTATCGTGACCGCAAGACCCGCAAGCGCAATTTCCGCGCCCTGTGGATCACCCGTCTCAGCGCCGCAGTCCGCGCCGAAGGTATCACTTACAGCCGTTTCATCGAAGGCCTCAAATCCGCCAATATCTCACTCGACCGCAAAGTCCTCTCCGACATCGCGGTTCATGACGAGGCGACCTTCAAGGCGATCGTGGACAAAGTCCGCACCGCCCTCGAAAACAAAAAAGCAGCCTGATCCGTCAAAACCCGCCCGCCGGGAATTGACCACAGAGCGCACAGAGAACACAGAGGACGGGGCAAACTGCTCCGCTTCCTCTGTGATATCTCTGGAGGGAAGAACAGGGGGGGCAAGTTTTCAATTGCCCCTTTTTCTTACTATATCTCCGTTAAGCAGCCAGCGGGGAGATAAGCGAATTTCAGTCACACTCCACTGATTCAGTAAATTCTGTAATTCTGTCTAAAAATCTGTATTAGCCCCAACACGCCATAAATCCTCCTCTTTCCTCATCGGCCTCCGTGTTAAAACCTCTTTCCCATGCAACAGCAAGTTGACGCCCTTCGCAGCGAAGCCCTTGAGCTCATCGCTTCGGCCCATGATGCCGCTTCCCTCGAGGCGGCCCGTTTGAAATACCTTGGCAAGAGTGGTGCCATCACAGCGCTCAGCGAGGGCATGCGCAATGTGCCGAAGGAGGAGCGGCCCGTCATTGGGAAACTTCTCAATGACCTGCGTGCTGCGGTCACAGCCGCTTTGGAAGACTCTCAAAAGCGTCTTCTCGAAGCCGCCGACCTCGCCGCATTTGCTTCGCTGGATCTCTCGCTGCCTGGCACATTTCCTTCGCCCGGCACCTTGCATCCGCTCACGCAACTCATGGATCGTGCCGTGCGGTGTTTCCGCCGCATGGGGTTTGCGATTGCCGATGGACCCGACATCGAGACCGAGTGGCATTGTTTCGATGCGCTCAACACGCCGCCGGACCATCCCGCGCGCAACGAGCAGGACACCTTTTATCTTCCCGATGGCCGTCTCCTGCGCTCGCACACATCGAGCGTGCAGATCCGCGTCATGGAAACAACGCCGCCGCCGGTGCGCATTATTGCTCCCGGTTCCGCTTACCGCCGCGATGAAGTGGACGCCACACACCTTGCTCAGTTCACGCAAATGGAGGGCCTCTATGTCGCCGAAAAAGTCAGCCTCGCCGATCTCAAGGGGACCCTAGAGTTTTTCTTCCGTGAACTTTTCGGGGCTGGCACGGACATTCAATTCCGTCCGCATTTCTTCCCTTTCACCGAGCCCAGCTACGAAATTGACATCCGCACCGAGGCCCTTGGCGGCGAATGGATGGAACTCGCCGGCTGTGGCATGGTCGATCCCGCCGTCTTCGAGGCCATCTGCGAGCGGCGTGGCGACCGGATTTACGATCCGGAAAAAGTCAGCGGCTTCGCCTTTGGCTTCGGCCTCGAGCGTCTGGCCATGAACCTCTCGCGCATTCCCGACATCCGTATGCTTGTCGAAAACGATCTCCGCTTCCTGAAACAATTTTAATCCTGTCGTGAAAATTTCCATCAACTGGCTGCGTGATTATGTGGATTGCCAACTTCCGGCGTCCGAATTGGAAAACCTCCTGCGCCGCGCGGGGCTTGAAGTGGCGGGCATCGACCAGCGCGGTGCCGCCATCGACCATGTCGTCGCCGCCGAGATTCTCGAGTCCACCCAACACCCGAATGCTGACCGCCTGAGCGTTTGCAAAGTGAACGACGGCTCGCCCGAACCGCGCCAGATCGTCTGCGGTGCCAAAAATTACAAAGTCGGCGACAAGGTTCCACTAGCCCTGCCAGGCGCCGTGCTGCCAGGGGATTTCAAAATCAAGACCGGCAAGCTGCGTGGAGTCGAGAGCGAGGGTATGATGTGCAGCGCCAAGGAACTCCGCCTCGCCGAAGACTCCGAGGGGCTTCTCATCCTACCGCCCGAGACCGCTCCCGGCACACCTATCAAGGACCTCTTTCCCGCCGAGACCATTCTGGAACTTGAGATCACGCCAAACCGATCCGACTGGCTCAGCCACCTTGGTGGCCCGAGCCTGCGCGTGCGCCCACAGCCAGTGCTGAGGGGCCGGTGCGCATCGAAGGCGAGGGATGCGATCTCTACACATTGCGCCGCATCTCCGGCGTGAAGGTCGGCCCCAGCCCGCAATGGCTGCGCGACCGCTTGGCCTCTGTGGGACTTCGTTCGGTGAACAACGTGGTCGATGTCACAAATTTCGTTCTCTTCGAACTCGGCCAACCGCTGCACGCCTTCGATGCCGCGAAAATTTCTGGCCCGTTGCAAGTGCGCGCTTCGTCCGAAGGCGAAGCCTTCCGTGCCCTCGATGGCCGTGAATACAAGCTGCCGACCGGTTCACTGGTCATCGCTGACGACAATGGCCCCGCCGCTCTTGCAGGTGTTATGGGCGGCGAGGGGAGTGGTGTCACTGAGTCCACCACCGACATTCTTTTGGAAAGCGCCGTCTTCGAGCCTTCGGGTGTTCGCCGCGCCTCACGTGCGCTCGGGCTTTTCAGTGACTCCAGCTATCGCTTCGAGCGCGGCGTGGATCCCGAGGGCGTTGCACTCGCATCAGCTCGCGCTGTCGAGTTGATCCTGCAGGTCGCCGGTGGCACAGCCGAACCCAAGCTGCTCGTTTCAGGCAAATGCCCCGAACGCGGCAAGGTGTCGCTGCGTCACAGCCGTGTGCGCGATTTGCTCGGCATCTCACTCTCAAATTCCGAGATCGAATCCGCCCTCGCCCGCGTCGGTTTGGAAAAACTCGCCGCCGGTGACGAAACCCGCTGGAGCATTCCCGGATACCGCCGTGAACTCCGCCGCGAAGCCGACCTCATCGAGGAAATCGCCCGCGTTGTTGGAATCGAAAAAATCCCATCCCTCGCCCAAGGCCCCTTCGCCGCGAGTTCGGATGCCGATGCCGCCTACGATTTCGCGATGAACCTCCGCCGCAGTCTCGCCGGAATGGGCTTCCACGAGGCCCGCACCAGCACGCTCGTTTCCGCTGCCGATGTCTCGCATTTCGGCGAGGCCGTGGCCCTCAAAAACCCCTTCGGCGATGACCAGTCGCAACTCCGCAACAGCCTCGTTCCCGGACTACTCTCGGCCCTCCGCCGGAACCTCGATCAAGGCGCGAAATCCATCGCCCTCTTTGAATGCGGCCGCGTGTTCCACCCCGGTGGCGAGGGACAGCGCCTTGCCATCGTTCTCACCGGCGAACGCCTCGAATCAAGCTGGCGCGGCGGGACGGAACGCTCGTGGGATGTCTTTGACCTGACCGGCGCCGTGCGCCAACTCGCTTCCCTGAGCGAACAGGACATCGTTCCCACACCGTCTCCAGTGGCCCCGTTTGGAGCATGCGCGGATGTTTTTCTCCATGGCAAAAAAATCGGCGTCGTTGGTCAACTAACACCCGCCGTGGCGCGTGAAATCGGAGCCTCCACTCCGCTCCTCTGCGCCGAGTTCGACCTCGATCTTTGGCGAGCAGCGGTCTCCACGAAAACCCAAGTCGCCGCCCTTGCGAAGTTCCCCGGTTCCGCCCGCGACATCGCCTTCGTGGCTCCGCTGGCTCTGCCCTACGGAGAGGTGAGGTCGCTTGTTGAGTCTCTCAAGGAGCCCCTCCTCGAATCCACCCGCCTCTTCGATCTCTTCACCGATCCGAAGGGCGAAAAAA
>JAPLTI010000333.1 GCA_026398285.1 Verrucomicrobiota bacterium | reverse complement strand
CTCACGCAGAGCCGCCTTGGCGCAGAGAAAGAAAGAAGGGGGCATGGTCGTCTCGACCGAGAAAGACACTCAACCGTGATCGCAGCGAGACCACATGATTCCATGGTAGGGTCGGCACGCCGTTGCCGACCCAAGCCTCAGGCGCGAACGCGCCGTCCGCGAGCGCCAAGAAATAAAGTGGAATTCGCCCGTTCGAAACCTCGCGCCGCCGTATTGGCAAATCCTCGATTTTCGATCATACACAGGCTTGCTACCTCCAGAGCGGAATTTAAACTTATGGCTTCGCTAAGTTTTCAACCCATGGAAGCAAAAAAACCTCGCCCGATCTGGGAGCCTCGAAACCTTGCCGAGCATTTCTCCAAGCGCTCCTTGGAGGATGTTGGCTGTTTGAAATCCTTGCTCGGGCTCGAGGGGCAATTGCTCACTGGAAATTTGCGGCATCTTTCGGAAGAGGTCTATAGCCAGCCTCGCTTTGTTTACGAAGCGGAGATGGCGGAGTGGGGCGGAGGTTTTCGCGATCGCCGAGCCCATTTTTTCGATTTGAAAGAGAACCCATCCGCATCCCTTCTGTTACCGGGCCGCCGCCACAGGATTTTCACATAGAAGTGAAATAATGATTGAAATCACGCTCAGCACGATTCATGTTGGAACGGTTAGACGGGTGGTCACTCTTGGTTTGGACGGCAGGAATCTCGCTGACGAGTTTCTGAACCGCCTCCTCAAAAGCAATCCCCGTGGTGCCGAATCCATCAAAACCCGTGTCCAAAACATCGCCGAACACGACCGCTACGAGCATGAGTTCACTTTTCGCAGCGTCGGCGGGGGCATTTATGAATTCAAGCGCCCAGGGCTTCGGCTTTACGCATTTTATGATGAATTGCCCGGCTTGAAACCTCAATTGATTATCGCTTCCAATGGCGGCACAAAAAATACACGCAAAAACCAGCAGGCAGACATCGCAAAGGCTCAAAATCTCCGAGCGCGCTATCTTGCGGCCAAAATCCAACCATCCACAAAAATTCAACTGATCCTTCTTTCCAATGAAAATTGAAATGACCAACGGGTCGAATCCGCTCGCGGACTTCTTCTCCTCCCCCCTTTCCCTTGAGGGTGAGGCGGAACTCGAAAACCTCAAATTCGTCGATGCCCTGCTGACCCGCATGAAAGAACAGGGTATCTCCCGGATGGAGCTCGCCCGGCGAATGGGAATTCAACCTTCGCGAGTCACCGCCATGCTCTCCGGCCAGGGGAACTTCACGACCCAGACAATGGTCCGTGCCGCCCGGGCGGTTGGAGCCAAATACCACCACTGCCTGGCACCTGCGACCAAGCGCGTGCGTTGGCATCTTTGGAATGAAGCCGAAGTCCATCCCGCCTTCCTCCACGCCGAATCCACCGCCAAAAAAACAGCGGAGGTCACTTTTGAAATTCCGAACCTCTCTCATGAAGACGCCACCGCAGCCGCTTAGCGCCTCTCCCCTCCAGATTGAAAAACACGAGTTCCTCGATATCGAGGTTCATGCCAGCGACAGCAAAGACGCCCACCCATCGCTCCAGCTGGAGATCAACCGGCGCTTTTGCCAACTTGACACCACACCCCTGCGCTGGCAGGTCGAGTTGACCGTCTCCTTTGGCGCTGAAAGTGATGGGAAGCCCTCGGTTTACTCGGGATTGCTCCGAGTCACAGGCCACTTCTTGGTTCATGAAAAGTATCCGAAGCAGAAAATCAAGCCGCAGCCGCCCCAAGCAGCGGAACAAGCCACCAAAAAGTGATCTGTTCGCGCAACGCCAAAGCCGCAGAGTCGGCTAGAGTGCGAAGAAAACTTGCATCCTGGCTTCCCCATG
>JAPLTI010000187.1 GCA_026398285.1 Verrucomicrobiota bacterium | reverse complement strand
CGAAGCGGGCATTCGTGAAGTCCTCCATTCGTGAGGAGGCGTCCTCCGCGCGAAGAAGGCTCTTCGGTGTCGTGATCACGAGTGGCTTGCGATAGGCTCGGTGAATCTGTCGGCGCAGCACATGGAAATACTGTGCAGGTGTGGTGAGATTGCAGACCTGCATGTTTTCCTGTGCGCAGAGTTGCAGGAAGCGCTCCAAGCGTGCGCTGGAGTGTTCCGGACCCTGGCCTTCGTAGCCATGGGGCAGGAGCAGCACAATCGAGCTGGGGCGGCCCCACTTGGATTCGGCCGAGGCGATGAACTGGTCGATGATGATTTGGGCTCCGTTTGAGAAATCGCCGAATTGGGCTTCCCAGATGCAAAGCATGGATGGGAAATCCATCGAGTAGCCGTAGTCGAAACCAAGAACGGCGTATTCGGAGAGCGGGCTGTTATAGACGCAGAAGGTTTCCTGTTTGGAGGAAATGTGTTTCAGCGGGATGTAGCGCTCGCGGGTCTTTTCATCATAGAGAGCCGCATTGCGATGGCTGAATGTGCCTCGGCGGCTGTCTTGGCCGGAGAGTCGCACTGGCGTTCCCTCGAGAAGGAGTGATCCGAAGGCGAGAGCCTCGGCGAGACCCCAATCATAGGGGCCCCCGTCCTTCCAAATCTGAAGTCGGCGCTCCAGCACGGTGCGTTGGATTTTTTGAACAACATTGAAGCCCTCGGGAGCAGCGGTGATGGCTTTGACTATCTTGTCGAGCGTGTGCTTGGTGATCTCTGTGTTGCAGGGATCGTGGGAGTAAGGTGGTTGAAAAATGGCGGTTGATCCGCTGAGGGGGCTCTTATTCTTTTTGCCCTCGCCTTGCTTGGAGACCTCGCTGAGTGCGGCTTCGAGCTTGGCGATGAGTTTGGCTTTGATCTCAGCGGCTTCTTTTTCCGACACGGTGCCGAGAGCGGCGGTCTCTTGGGCGAATTTCGTGCTCAGGAGCGGATGGCGACGGATGACATTGTAGAGATCGGGCTGGGTGAATGCCGGTTCGTCCGTCTCGTTGTGGCCATGCCGGCGGTAGCAGTAAATATCAATCACCACATCGCGGCCGAACTTCTGTCGGAATTCCAGTGCGATCTGTGCGACTTCCACAACTGTGATGGGATCCTCGCCGTTCACATGGAAAATCGGAGCGTCGATCATCTTGGCGATGTCGGTGCAGTAGCGCGTGGAGCGGGAATCTGCAGGCAGTGTGGTGAATCCGATCTGGTTGTTCACTACGAGATGAATCGTGCCGCCGGTGCGGTAGCCCTCGAGTTGCGACATGTTGAATGTCTCCGCAACGATGCCTTGGCCTATGAATGCAGCATCGCCATGAACGAGAATCGGGACCACTTTTTTACGCTCCACGGTATCTTGGAGAATCCGCTGGCGGGCTCGGGCCTTGCCCTCGACGACCGGGTCCACCGCTTCCAAATGGCTGGGGTTTGCCGCGAGGCGAATCTCGACCTTGTGTCCGCCTGGCAGTTCACGCGTGGTTTGGTAGCCGAGATGGTATTTCACATCCCCGTTGCCGCCCACCAACTCCGGATTGAAGCTGTCCTGAAATTCGTTGAAAATGAGGCTCGCGGGCTTGTGCAGGAAATTGGTCAGCACATTCAATCGTCCGCGGTGAGCCATGCCCATGACGATTTCGAGCACGCCGAGGTTTGGACAACTCTCAAGAATGGCATTGAGCGAAAGCATGAGTGACTCTCCGCCCTCGAGAGAGAATCGTTTTTGACCAACGTATTTTGTGTGAATGAAAGACTCGAATGTCTCGGCCTCGTAGAGTTGGCCCAGAACGTCTCGGTGAAGATCGGCTGAGTTCCTGTCGGCGCGGCGGCGGTTCTCCACCCGCGTTGCCACCCATTCACGGATTTCGGGATTTTCGATATGGGAAAACTCCACTCCGAGCGTGTCGGAGTAGGTTTGGCGCAGGGCGGAGATCATTTCGCTCAGCGGCATCTGGCGCCCTTGCTGGAAATGACGCGATGACACGACCTCTTTCATGTCCGCATCGGTGAATCCAAACTCAGAAGGCGCCAGCAGCGGGTTCTCCGGCGCGGCGGGGACGAGGGGATTCAAGTGCGATGCCGTATGGCCAAGCGAGCGGTAGGCTTCGACCAAGGCGTCCACACGGGCTTGGAGCGGTGAGGAGGTGATAGCGGCTTCCTCTTCCTTTTTCAAGCGGGCAAGCCCGAGTTCAAAACCCTCGAAAAAGGCGGCCCAGTCGGGTGACACCGAATGCCGGTCGGCCTGCCAGCATTGGTGCATTTCGTCGATCAGCGTCTCGTTTGCACGAGCGGGAACGGAGGTGTTCATTAATTTGTAGGAAAAAATGGATTTGCAGTCTCCTCGGGTGGAGTGCGGGCAGGACTTTGAGGTGACATCCCGGAAAGATCAAGCCGTGAAAAAATCAGTGCCCCACCGTCTATCCTTTTTTGCAACTCCCCGTCTACCCCTTGCGGCCAACGCATCCCTTACCGCGCTCCACTCTTTTTCAACCATCTCCGAGGCCACCGCATCGAGTTTGACGCTCCTCGAGTTGTGATTGAGGGATTTTCCAGCGCTCAAGCCGCTGTCAGAGTAAAAAAGAACGCTGCCAAGCTGCCCTTCTCGAAGCGAGGCGGTAGCCTCAAACGTGGATTGTCAGGGGTCCTCGTTTATCAGGTGGCTGCAGGTTCTTCTTCGAGGAGTTCGGGTTGCATGGTTTCCGCGGCCTGGGCGATTGCGGCGGCTTCAATGGCGTGGGCCAGATGGGCTCGCTGCTTCGCAGTCACATTCCCGACGCAAAGATCCGCGGCATCACCAAGGTCGACGGCCTGACCTGGAAGATCCGGGAGATCCTCAAC
>JAPLTI010000294.1 GCA_026398285.1 Verrucomicrobiota bacterium | reverse complement strand
TGCTCGAGGGCTTCGTCGCAGGAGGCAAGGACCTCCAAACCACCACGGCACGCATCGAATCCGCCATCGCCGAGCTCGCCCCCAAAATCATGCCCAACCAGTAGCAGAGAGCAAAGCGCCCATCGAACACTTGGAGGGATGACCTCCGTGTCGTCCGATTCTCGCGGCAAAGCCGCCCCCATCCTGCATCCACACCCGAGCGCAAAAAACCACAAAAAAAGACCGCCCTTGCAAAGGCGGTCTTTTTGTGCGGGAAGGAAATCGTGCTCAGCGTTTCGAGAACTGGAACCGCTTGCGGGCACCGGGCTGGCCGGGCTTTTTGCGTTCCTTCATGCGCGGATCGCGTGTCAGCAGGCCTTCCTGCTTGAGAGGGATGCGGAGCGCCTCGTCGATCTCGATGAGCGCACGGCTGATCGCCAAGCGCAAGGCGCCTGCTTGGCCATTGATGCCGCCGCCGACTGTTCTCACAGTGAGATCGTAGGTATGAACCGAGTTGGCGATTTCCAGCGGACGGAGAATCTGGTTTTGGATGGAGAGGCTGGGGAAGTAATCGGTGAAATCGCGGCCGTTCACTTTGATGGCTCCCGAGCCGGGTTGAAGACGAATGCTGGCCACGGAGGTCTTGCGGCGTCCGGTGGTTTGGATGGGTTCTGCTGTGCTCATACGAAAAAAATCAGGCGGCTTGTGGGTTCTGTGCGGTGTGCGGGTGCTCGGCGCCCGCGTAGACTTTCAGCTTGCCGTAGAGGGCGCGGCCCAGGCGGTTGTGCGGGATCATGCCGCGGACAGCGCGCTCGATGAGGAGCTCCGGGCGGCGCTCGCGGCGTGCGCGGAAGGTTTCCGATTTGTGGCCGCCGACGAATCCCGAGAAGCTCATGTAGGTCTTGGCGATTTCCTTTTTGCCGCCGATGGTGACCTTGGAGGCGTTGAGAACGACCACAAAATCGCCGGTGTCAACGTGCGGGGTGAAAATGGCTTTGTTTTTTCCGCGAAGGAGGTTGGCGGCCTGAACGACAACGCGGCCAAGGGGCTGGCCGGCGGCGTCGATGACCCACCAATTGCGCTTCACCTCTTCGGATTTGGCTGAGAATGTTTTCATGCGTTAGATATCGAGAGTCGGCGAAGCTGAATGACCCTCTGATTGATGTCAAATCCCGAAACAAAAAATGTTTCGATTCGTGGATTGATCAAAAAGAAATTTTTTCCCGCTCAGTTGCGGAGAAGACTTTCAGATTGCTCGATAGAGGGACCATTTTTCTGGCATCCGCCAGCATCCCATCGATGAAGTCATCGTTGTGGGACGGGTCGTGGTGCGTCATGTAGAGTGATTTTGCGCCTGCATTTAAAGCGAGGGATATAACCCCTTTTGAGCATCCGTGTCCCCAGCCTCGGCGTTTTGCGGCCTCGTCGGCAGTGTATTGGGTGTCCGCGATGAGGATGTCGGTATTTTTAATGAAATTCACAATCCGCTCCTCGTCTTGTCCCTCGGTTTCGTGATCTGAGAGGAAGACGAGACTGCTGTCCGCAGCATCAATGCGGTAAGCGAGACATCCGCCTGGGTGGTTCGTGGGACATGTGGTGATGCTTATATCTCCGAGCTGAAAGTGTGTTTGGCCCTCCGGTTCGAGATGCTCGAAAGTGATCTCGCATTGCATGGCCTCCAAGGGAACCGGGAAGCAATGGTTGCCATCCATCTGAATCTTAAAAATTGATTTGAGCGAATCGGGTTTGGGGTCGCGTCCCAGCACGCGAATCCTATTGTTTTTGATGTAAGCGGGAATGAAGAAAGGGAAGCCTTGGATGTGGTCCCAGTGTGTATGGGTGTTGAGAAGGGTCAGGTTGAGAGGCGAGGCGCCGAACTCATCGATGAGGGTGCTGCCCAGCGGGCTGATTCCCGAGCCGGCATCGATAATCACAATCTGATCTTGAATTCTTACTTCCAGGCAAGTGGTGTTTCCGCCGTAACGGGCCGTTGCGTGTCCCGGCGTTGGAATAGAGCCTCTGACACCCCAGAAACGCGCCCAGTGTCGAGGCGGGGCGTCAGTCTGTTTATCAGTTGGCATCAGTGGAAGAAAGTTGTCTGGGTGTGAGCTTCTCGGGTAAACCCTACTTTTCGCCTTCCTGCGAAGGAAGGTTTAATTTTTTAAATTTCGCTAAGTTTTGTGATGGTCTTTCGAGACCCGAAGCAGATTTTGTGGAATAAAAAAAGGCCGCCTTTTCGAGGCGGCCTTTTTATTTGGAAGGGAAAACGAATTAGCGCTTCGAGAACTGGAAGCGTTTGCGGGCGCCGGGCTGACCGGGCTTTTTGCGTTCCTTCATGCGAGGGTCGCGTGTCAGCAGGCCTTCCTGTTTGAGCGGGACGCGCAGGGCCTCGTCGATCTCGATGAGCGCGCGGCTGATGGCGAGTCGCAGGGCACCGGCTTGGCCGTTGACGCCGCCGCCGACGGTCTTCACGGTGAGGTCATAGGTGTGAACGGCGTTGGCGATTTCCAGCGGGCGAAGAATTTGATTCTGAACCGAGAGGCTAGGGAAGTAGTCGGTGAAGTCGCGGCCGTTGACCTTGATGGCACCGGAGCCGGGTTGCAGGCGGATGCTGGCGACAGAGGTCTTGCGGCGGCCTGTGGTTTGGATGGGTTCTGCTTTGCTCATACGAAAAATCAGGCTGCTTGTGGGTTCTGTGCGGTGTGGGGATGCTCGGCGCCGGCGTAAACCTTGAGTTTGC
>JAPLTI010000332.1 GCA_026398285.1 Verrucomicrobiota bacterium | reverse complement strand
CGCTTTCTCTTGGATTTCCAAGATTTTTACGGGTATCTCCATTTTGGTGGCTGGGGCCTTGATCGCAACGGGTGTGGGTGCGGGCTTTGGAATCGGCATATTGGCGGGTGTGGCGGCTGGACAGCTTCTGCAGATCGATGCCGTAAAGAATGCGATTGTATCTGCTTTGAGCGCGGTTCTAGGAGACGATCTTGGTGCACTTCTTGGGAATATGGTCATCCTTGCCGTTCAACTTGCAATCGCCATCAAATCTGGCAATCTGGGTGCTGCGTTGGGAAAAAGCAGCACTGTTGTCAAAGCACTTACCAATGTCGCCACAAAGGTGCTCAAAAGCATTAATAATGTCGAAAAAACCAAGAATATTCTCATGAAAGGCAACACTGCGGTCCAAGCCGCCGGAGGAATGGTTCAAGGAGGATTGCAAATCGGTATTGGAGCGACAAATTTTCAACTCGCAGATCTGAAGCAGGTTGTGCAAGACAATAAAGCCGACATGTCATTCCTGACTGGCTTGATTGATCAAACATTGGCCCTGCAAAAGCAGTCAACAGCCCGCCTCTCACAAAATCTTCAGGATACCCTAAGCCAAGTTGCCTCCTATAGTTCCTTCAATCGTTCCTGGAGTTAAAAAAATTAAATATCCAACTATTATGCCAGAAATCAATCCCAATATGACATTTGCCGGAATCGATTCCGCCAAATTGGCCCCTATCTTGAAAGACTATAATGTCTCTCAAGTTGACATCACTAAAATTCTCCAAGACCCCGCGCTTTACCGCGTATCGGATGTGATCACAGACCCAGTCGGTGCGTCAAAGGTCGCAGAGATTGCCACCCCTTCCGCCAAAACAACGGCCCCGCTGGAAGAGAGAAACATATCGGTTTTCGAGAAACTTTTTCAAATGATTATTGATATCATGTCCGATCAGAACAAGTTACAATCTTTATTGAACAAACTCAGCCTCTCGGCCAATGTGACCGCCTTGTAGTCCACCAAACTTGGCAATGAAAAAGTCGCTGACTCGGAAAAGACCAATGCGATTGCGGGCATTGTGAGTGGTTTTGTGAGCGGTGCTTTTAGTGGGTATTCCTTGAAGATGGTCTCCGGGGCAGGCTCAAAAAACGGGGTCAATGCCACGAGTGCACCCACTGCGGAAGCCCTGTCGTCCAAAGCAATGGGCATTCAACAAATTGGGACGGCGATTGGTGGAGTTTCAACAGGCATTGCTGGCTTCGTCGCGGCCAATCAAAAGAAGGACGGTTCAAACATCTTAGCGGAAGCCGACTTTATTAAGACCGCTGCGCAAGCACTCGCGGCAGCCGCGTCCGATATGCGAAGCCAAATGGACACCCAAACGGGTGCTGCTGGGAATATTCAGAGCTTTGTCCAATCAGTAGCCCGGAATTAAAGCCAGTCCGCAGTTGAAATAACAGCCATGGAGACCGCTGTTTTCCGGTCAAGGCCCTCGGCGTTGCGATTGTGAGAAAACTGCGCGTTGGCGTTTCGATCTTTGTTTCGGAGGATGCGAACATTTGGAGCAATGGTATCAACCAAAACATTGCGTTGCTTGCGCAGCTCCTTCGGAACATAGATTTTGTCGACAAAGTCTATTTTTTAAATGGCGGATCGGCTGCGAAATTTCCGTCAGGTCTGAAGTTTGATCATCTCGATGTGCCGCTGGTGCAACCAAGCGATGTCACCTACGACATCGATGTTGTTATCGAAATGGGTGCGCGGCTCCCGATGGAGTGGAAGCGCCGGGTTTTGGCACTGGGGGGTAAGAGTGTTCTTTTTATCGTAGGGCACAGCTACAGCGGACTGGTCGAATCGGTTCTCTTTGGCTCGCGTTATGCCTCTCTTGAGGATTCATGCTCCTATTCGGATGTGTGGGGACTGCCCCACCACCGGAAGACGGGAAGTCCCCTTCTGGAAACGATTTGCCGTCGGCCGGTGTGGGACATGCCGCATCTGTGGTCGCCTGTTTTTCTTCAGCCCGGCATCGATGAGATGTCGCGCGCTGGAAAACCATTTGGATTTCAGCCTTCCCGCAGCGGGTCGCGAAACCGGCCCTGGCGGGTGGGAATCTTCGAACCGAACTTGTCGGTGGTGAAAAACTGTCTTGTTCCCATGCTGATTTGCGAGAGCGCTTATCGAAAAAACAAGGAGGCTATCGGTGAGATGATGGTGATGGGTATGGCGTCGCTCAAGGAGAAGCAGGAATTCAAAGGTTTTGCGCGCGCCCTCTCGATGACCCGCGATGATCGGGCCACCTATAATCCCAGAGCGCCTTTTGTGGAGTGCATGGCGCTGCATGGCATCGATGCTGTGGTATCGCACCAGTGGGAGTGTGCCTTGAATTATGCCTATTACGACGCTCTGCACGGCGGCTATCCCTTGATTCATAACTCCGGGATGCTTCGCGATGCCGGACTCGGTTTCTTTTACGCTGGCTCCGCAGCTTCGGCGGGGGCGGAAGCGCTTCTGGGGGCTTGGGAGTGCGCACCGGAGCTTCGTGAGGAGTCGCAACGCAGAGCGGCGGAGTATCTTCGCAAGCTGGCTCCTGACGATCCGAATAACATCCAAGCTTTCGCCGAGCGCCTCCTGGCGATCACCGTCGAATGAAAACCACTCCCTCCACGATCCGCCTCGCCTTGGCTGTGAGACCTCCGGAAGCCAACCGCTCGCTCTGGCACTCCGATGACGCCCAACTCGCATGGTTCCTTGCGCAACTTTTTGCGAATGTCGATGGCGTGGAGGTTGTCGGCCTCCTGTGTGCGGCGTCCTTTGATCCTATCGATGGTTTGCCGCACATCCCCTTGGAATCGGGCGATGCTGGCATCGATGCTGTGATTGAAATCGGCGATGCGCTGCCTGAGGACTGGAGGGCCATTTTTCAAGAGGGTGGGAGATGCCTTGTGGCGCTGCGCACGGGAAATGATCTGGCAAGCGGAGCGGAGCGATTGTTCTTCGGGAAGGCTCCCGGGGAGGTTCCCGCCTTTCGCCATGCCGATGCTGTTTGGATTTTTCCCGGACCGGATGAAACGAATCGCGATTTTTTCGAAATCCTGTGCGGGTGTCTGGTGCATCGAGTCCCCCTCCTCTGGCATCCACACTTTTTGGAAAGCTTCTTGCGTGATCTTCCTGAGCAATTCTCGCCGGGATACAAGCCTGGCGATGCGCGTTGGCGCATCGCCGTGTGCGAGGAGAACAAAAGCATCGCCCAAAATCTCGTCGTGCCGATTTTAATCGTCGAGAATGCCCACCGGAAAAATCCCCGTCTCCTCGAAGAAGTTCATGTGATCAATACGCGTCGCATCAACACGAACCCTGTCTTCGTGGATTTCCTGAAAACCTTGGATTTCGTCGACCAGGGGTTGCTTCAATTGTTGAACTTTATTCCATTCTGTGAACTCATGGGCCGGAGGGCAAACTGTGTGGTGAGCCACCAATTTCACGCACGGCCACCCCACTTTGTCTATGAGGCTCTTTATGGCAACTACCCGGTGGTTCACAATGCGCCTCAGCTCTCCAGTGTGGGCTTTTTTTACAGGGAATTTGACGCCATGGGCGGTGCGGAGGCCTTGATGGAAGCCCATCGCAGCCACGATGCAAACCTGGAGGAAACGCGCATGGCGAATGCGGGATTTCTCGCGTCACTCTCTCCCTGCTTGGCGCCAAACATCAAGGCCTACTCGGATTCCTTGCAGGAGGCGGTGGAAGCCAGTCGGCGTGCGAGGGGGTCTGCGGCCCGGCCTGTGGCCAGCCCCAACAAGCGACTGCCTCGGGATGGCAACAGCAAGGCTATCGTCGTTTATTTGGATGCCGGTAACAAAGCGGCCGAGGAGTTCAGCTGGCTCCAAAAAACCTACCAACTCTGGAATCTGCATCGGGAATATGACTTGGTCGTCTACCATAATCCGGCCGTTCAGCCTCCAATGTGCGAGGGCTTGGTGGCTCGCCAGCTCGCTCCCATGGCGGATGAGGACGGGTTTTGGAGCGACTATCCGTTTGTGAATTCCTTTGCCATGTTCCGGCAGGAGGGGGAACAGGAGTGGTTAATCGACAAGTATGATTATCTTCTGAAAACGGATTGCGATGTTTTCCTCACCGCCAATCTTCGTGGTCTCGAGCCCGAACAAGTGCTCCTGGGCTACGGCGGCTACATGGAACACCCCGAGACGCGCGACGAGGTGGTCCAAAACCTGGTTCGCATTTTCAAAAAACTCCGAATTTCCGATGGCGGTCTCAACCATGTGGGAGCTTCGATTTTTGGCAGGACGAGGGATGTTCTTCCTGTCATTTCAGACCACCTCGCATTGACCCGCCGCCTCCTTGAGACGGAGTGGAAAAACGGTGATCCCGGCAAATGGCCCGGCTGGTATCGAGGTGTGGCCTCCATGTATGCCATCCATCTTGCTGTGAATAAAAATCTTCAAGCGCGCGACGTCCGTCTGAATGCCTTGGATTCGTTTTGCTTGGACAACAAAATTACTCGCGATGTCCTTCACATCCACGCGTGGCATTGTGTGGCAGATTTTTCAAAGCACAAATGGTTTGCGGGAAAATACAAGCCCCGTTCTTTCAGCGGCATACCGGATGTGGCCAAAGATTACTGCCTCTGCGTCGCCAGCCGCTCTCTGGAAGAATTACGCAAACTTGCGGCAGGTAGTCATAACGAAAAACAATAAAATTTTTTCATTTCCGTCGTGTCAAACCCGCTTCCACCTGCTGCACTTCAGTCGCAAAGTTGACGATTCTTTCCTATGCAAACCATGCCAACCCATGTTTCCGCTCTTTGCGACCTTCTGGCTGTGCCAGCTTCCGAGAGGGAATTTCCCATTCAACTGGTGATTGATGATGCAAACCTTGTTGAAATCCGCGAGCACGACAGGCGCTGGTATCTCTGCGGGCAATTGAACGAGTTGCCCATCGCATCGGATGATCCTGCGCTTGAAAATTTTCTTGAGGCCCCGTTTCCCGTCTCGGCATGCGGATTTCCGAGCTTCGAGTCTGCCACCGGCCGTCTTCTTTACTGGAGCGAAATCCTTCCCGGCGCGCATGGACTGCCACCTCGCCCTGATCTCAAATTATTCATCCGCGAGCTCTCAGATCTTTGTAAAAAGGTCTCGCTCGAAGGGATTTTGTAGGGCATTGTCTCGCGCCTTGAAAATATGCGTCTTTTCAAAATAGCAGGCCGTGTTCGGACATTGGCGAGTGTGGCCGCTGTGGTTCTTGGTTTTTTGCATTCTTTGCCCACCCTCAAGGCGGATTCCGCAGAGGCGGCGCTGATCCCCTGGCCAAAAATCAAATACCTCATCGTGGCTCAAAACCGTGAGGTGGCTGATGTGCTCTCCGAACTCTCACAGCAGCATGGAGTGCGCACGGTCATTAGCGGAAATGTGAAGGGGCGCATCAGCGGCCGGTTTGAAAACATTCCGCCCGGCGACCTCCTCTCCCAGCTTTCCCGCTCGTTCAACCTGATGTGGATGTTTCATAACGGGATCCTCTATGTTGGCACGCCGGTGGAGGTGCAAACCAGCCTCGTGACTCTGCGCTTTTCCAAGCCGGAAACCGTCCTTTCCTCGCTTTCGCGAATGGGCATTCTCTCCCCGGGGTCCTCGGTTTCCAATGTGCCGGGCACGCCTCTTCTCTCCATCACCGGCTTGCAAGCTTTTGTGGATGTCAACAGGCATGTCGCCGAGACGCTGGACAATCAGGAGCAGTTTCGCCAGCAGGGCGAGATGGTGATCGAGGTTTTCCCTCTCAATTACGCTTGGGCCTACGATGTTGTGCTCGGCGGAGGCTTGGCAAGTGCTGATGGAAATGGCAGTTCGGGAAGCGTCATCAAGGGCGTTGCTTCTTTGCTCAACGAGCTTGTTAACGACACGAGCCAAGGTGCCGTTAATATCGGTGACACCTTCGCCAGTGGTGGCAAACCCAGAGCCATGGTTGGCGCTCTCGGCCCTCAGCAGGCGGCGGAAACCGCCAGGCTGGGATTCTATACTGGTCCAGCCGCCCAAGGGGGTGGGGCTGCTTCCGCGCCAGCGCCGTCAGCGGGAAACGCACCTTCAGCGGCTGGCCAGTCTTCCGCACCTCAACAAGGCTACAGCACGGCCTCAGGGCCAGGACAGGGATTGCCCGGTGCCTTTGTGACCAATCAAGCAAGCATCATGTCTGATGTGCGCCGGAATGCCGTGGTGATTCGGGATATCCGGGAAAACATGCCCTCCTATGCGGATGCAATTGCCCAACTGGATGTGCCTGTGCGCGTCATTGAAATTTCAGCGGCTATCGTGGATTTGGCTATCGGCACCTCGCGCACCTTGGGCGTCAACTCCATCGGCGTGGGCGTGGCCGGACAGGGTGGGGGAGTAGCCAGCGCGACAGGGCGCCGCGAACTCGCGGTGGATGATGCCGCAATCGTCGCTCAGAATGCCGCCGCAAAAGCCAATGGGGTCAATGTGCTGAACAATCCGCTCATTTCCCGCGCCGCCGATGCTGCCAACGCGGCTGATGCCCCGAACATTTTGGCCAGCGGCGTCTTTGGCACCACACAAGTCATGGCCTCCATCAAT
>JAPLTI010000101.1 GCA_026398285.1 Verrucomicrobiota bacterium | reverse complement strand
TCGCCGTGACGGAGCGTTGTCTCGCCGTGACGGAGCGTTGTCTCGCCGTGACGGAGCGGTGTCTCGCCGTGACAGAGCGTTGTCACGCCGTTACGGAGCATTGTCACGCCGTGATGGAGCGTTGTCACGCCGTGACGGAGCGTTGTCACGCTGTGACAGAGCGTTGTCACGCCGCGACAGAGCGTTGTCTCGTGGTGGGGCGATAAACCGCTTAGCGCACCACGCGGGCTCCGCCGCCCTTCATGAGTTTTTCGACTTCCTTGCGTGTGGCCATGGAGGTATCGCCGGGCGTTGTGGAGGCCAAGGCACCATGGGCGGCCCCGTAATCGACGGCGGCTTGCGGGTCGTTTTGAGAAAGGAATCCGAAGGAGAGGCCGCTGGCGAAGCTGTCACCGCCGCCGACGCGGTCGAGGATGTCGAGTTCAGGATACTTCCGGCTCTCGTAGAAGGCTCCATCGTGCCAGCAAATGGCGCTCCAGTCGTTTCGCGAGGCGGTGATGACGCGGCGCAGCGTGGTGGAGGCGACTTTGAAGTTCGGATATTCCTTCACGGCGGTTTCGATCATGCGCTTGAAGGCCTCGGTCTCAATCGTGCTGAGATTATGATCCACTCCCTCCACCTCGAAGCCGAGGGATGCTGTGAAGTCCTCTTCGTTGCCAATCATGACATCGACATACTTGGCGATCTCGCGATTCACCTCGCGAGCCTTGGCTTGGCCGCCGATGGATTTCCAGAGCGAGGGACGGTAATTGAGGTCGTAGCTCACAATCGTGCCGTGCTTCTTGGCAGCGGTGACCGCTTCGATGGTGATCTGTGCGGCGGATTCGGACAAAGCAGCAAAGATGCCGCCTGTGTGAAACCAACGGGCACCGAGTTGGCCGAAGATGTGATCCCAATCATAGTCTCCGGGTTTGAGTTGCGAGGCGGCGCTATTGCCACGGTCGGGATTACCGACGGCTCCACGGATGCCGAATCCACGCTCGGTGAAGTTCAGGCCATTTCTAACAGAGCGGCCGATGCCGTCGTCCTCGCGCCATTTGATGAACTCGGTGTCCACCCCACCCTGCATGATGAAATCTTCGATGAGGTGGCCGATTTCATTGTCCACAAGCGCCGTGCAGACGGCCGTGCGGAGGCCGAAACATTTGCGCAGACCACGCGATGTGTTGTATTCGCCGCCACCTTCCCATGCGGTGAACTGACGTGCTGTGCGGATGCGGCCTTCGCCGGGGTCGAGGCGCAGCATGACTTCGCCGAGGGAGATTTGATCGTAGAGGCAGGTGGATGGATCGCGGAGTGTGAGTGACATAGTGGGTTAGGGATTAGAGGGTGATGGAGCGGAAATTCTGAATGTTCCAAGCGGGTTCGCCAAGCTCATCTGTGATGTGGGCGAAGCCTTCGATCTCGGCTTTGGTGAAGAGAAGTCCACCGTGGGCGTCGGTGAGTTTGGCCGATTGAGCCTCGATTTGACCCGGCAGTATGCAGGCTTCGTTACCTTGACCGAGGATATCGGCGAGGCAGATTTTGAGATTTTCCTCCTGCGTGCGCCCGAGTGCGTAATCATGACCCCGCATGGCTTCGGGGTGGATGCATTGAAAGAAAAAGGTGGATCCGCGTTTCTCGGAGGCAGGCCCACGAGTTGTTCCGCGAATCGAAGGCAGGGAGCCGCCGATGAATGCGGCATAGAGTTCGTCCACGAGCCCGAGTCCGTAGCCTTTGTGCGCTCCAAAAGGCAAAAGTGCCGTCGCTTTCTTGGGATCAGTGGTGGGCTTGCCTTCGGCATCCACGGCCCATCCGGGAGCGAGTTCCTTGCCCTCGCGGGCGAATTGCTGGACGCGGCCCATGGCAACGGTGGATGTCGCCCAGTCGATGACGATGGGGAAACCTACCGCTGACTGCGTGGGGAAGCCCCAAGAGTGCGGATTCGTGCCCATGGTCGGGGTCTTTCCTCCAAAGGGAACGACTTCCGAAGTCGCAGAGGTGCAGTTTGTGTAGGCGATGTAGCCTTTCTGGGCGGCGTCGATGACATATCCCCCACCCCAGAGGTAGTGGGTGGCGTTGTCCACGCTCACCATGCCGACGCCGTATTTGTCGGCCAACTCCATGCAACGATCCATGGCTTTGTAGGCCACGGCCTGGCCAAGTTTTTTGTGTCCATCCCAAATCTCCGCAGCAGCGAAGCGGGATGGCAGGACTTCGATCTCCGCGCCGGGAATCCATCCTCCAACCTTGCTGCCGAAGAGGTCATCCAGGTGGAGAGCCTTCAGACCATTGTGGGTGCGAATCCCATGGCGAGAGGCGCTGTGGCAGAAGCGCGAGGCGTCGGTAGCCTCCTCGTTTGTGTAGCCCCGTTTTATGTAAGCGCGGCGCACCAGGTCATCATGGAGCTCGGCTGGAACGACAAAATACTCGTTGGGATTGTTCATCAGGAAACTTTGTTGGCTTGAGCGAGCGCGGGGTGACCAGCGAGCACATTGATCATGTTCTGAACAGCCATGGTGGCCTGCCGCACGACATTCTCATGGGTGCGGGAACCGATGTGTGGCGTGATGACCGTTCGAGGCGCGGTGAGGAGCGGGTGGTCTGATGGCGGCGGTTCCTCGTCCATGACATCCGCCGCATAGCCCCCGATCGAACCCGAGCGTAGAGCCTCCAGCAGCGCGTTGGTTTCGACCAGTTCGCCACGGGCGCAATTGACCAGAAGGAGTCCGGGCTTGGTCAACCCAAGTCGGCGCGCATCGAGCATGTGACGGGTTTGGTCGGTGAGCTTCGTGTGGAGCGAGATGACATCCGACCGCGAGCAAAGTTCATCCAGCGAGGCCACGCGCTCGACCCCGTGTTTGGCCGCGAATTCCGCATCCCAGTGGTTACCGAAGCCAAGGACCTGCATACCGAACGCCTTGGCCCGGATGGCCACCTCGCAACCGATGCGGCCGAGTCCGACGATGCCCATGGTTTTTCCATAGAGTTCATGGCCCGTAATGCGCTTCCAGTTGCCGGAGCGAACGAAATTCGCCTCCTCCACAAGATTACGGCAGAGAGCGAGAAGCAGCGCGAAGGAATGCTCGGCCACGGTGGTGTGGTTCACGCCGGGACAAAAAGTGACGGGGATTCGGAGATCGGTGGCCGCTGCGACATCGATTTTATCAAGGCCGATGCCGTATTTTGCGATGACTTTGAGGCGAGGCAGCGACTTCTCGAGAACCTTGCGAGTGATGGCATCGTCGCCGCAGAGGAAGGCATCGAAATCCCCCGCCAACTCGAGCATGCGAGCCTCGGTAAGCGGCCCGCGCTCGCGGATGATTTCAAATCCTGTGCTTGCCAGCAGATCGTGATGCGTGCCGGGGGTGTCTTGAAGAGAAGTGGTGGTGAGGAGGATTCGCATGAGTGTTAGAAAAGTTTAATGGGGCTGAAAATTCAAGCCTCTACGAAGCCCATTTTAAAAGAGAATCCCATAGCACTGATTATAGCCAAGGCATGAACTGCTACTTGGCAGAAAGACGGACTACTCTGAGTCCTGACAACGAACACGCATCCGGGCGAGCCTTTCGGCCACGCATGGTGGAGCGAGTTGACTCACATCGCCACCAAACCGGGCGACTTCTTTCATGATGCGGGAACTGAGGTAGGTGTAGTCCTCCTTGGGCGTGAGATAGACCGTTTCCAATCGCGGCTCCAGCTTGCGATTCATGAGGGCCATTTGGAATTCAAATTCGAAATCCGAAACGGCGCGCAGGCCGCGAATAACGGTAAAAACTCGATGCTCGCGCGCAAAATCAACAAGCAAGCCCTCGAGTGGCAAAATGGTGATCGCCGGGTCATCACCGAGAGTTTCACGCAGCATGGCGATGCGCTCCTCGACGCTGAAAAGTGGCCCCTTCGACTGACTGGCCGCCACGGCGATGATGAGATCCGAGAACAAATGCGTGGAGCGCCTGATCACATCGATGTGGCCGAAGTGAACGGGATCGAAGCTCCCGGGATAAATGGCACGGCTTTTATTCATGGCTTGCGGGGCAGTTTTTGAAAGCTGTCCGAGGGCTGGAGCTTGCTCACATCGCCGGTTGTTTTTGTGGAGCGGATGGTTTCGCGGAAGTAATAGGCGGATGGTTTCAAGATGCGGTCGTAGGTTTGAGAATCCATCGTGGCGAGGCCGAACTTGGCTTTGTAGCCGTAGTGCCACTCGTAGTTGTCGGCGAGGGACCAACTAAAATATCCGCGCACATCGTAGCCATCGCGGATGGCTCGCCCAATGGCGGCGAGGTGGTTTTTCATATACCAGATGCGCTTCGAGTCGTTCGGTGTGGCAATGCCGTTTTCGGTAATCATCATGGGCTTGCCGTAGCGGTCGCCCACGCGCCGGATCTCGTTGTAGAGACCGTTCGGGTTGATGCGCCATCCCATCATGGTGTAGTTATGCCCCCTCCTCCACGCTTCGGCGATGAACGAGGTCGGGCTGGCGACTTGGGAGTAATAGTAATTGATGCCGATGATGTCGCAGACATCCCACACGCGATCGAGGTGGTCGATATTTCCATGGATCATGGTGTTGTAAAAAAGTCCGCCCGGATCGAGGAATGAGCGCTTCCACCATGGCAGGGCCTCTACAGAGACGACCTTGGCGGTGGGTTTCACCTTTTTGATCCGCGCGGCGGCGTCGCGGAACATTCCGGTGCTGGCATCAATCGCCTTCCAATAGGTGCCAAGGGCAAGCGTCATCGCCGGCGGCCACTGGCCAGCAATGTAAGCTGTCGTGATCTGACCGTTCGGTTCATTCTGCGGGGCGAAGTAGTTCGTGAAAGGCGCGAGGCGCGGGAGAACCTTGTCGAGATACACGAGCCAGCGCTCGCGGGCTTTCGGGTGAAGCCAGTTCGAGGCCTTGGGATTTTTTTGATCGTAGAGCCAATCCGGGAATGTGAAGTGCCAGAGGCAGACGACCGGCTCGATGCCGACGGCTTTCAGACGACGGGCCATCTCGACATTGCGGTCCCGCGCCTCCTCATTGAACTCGCCCATGCGCGGTTCGACGCGCGCCCACTCGAGGCTGAACCGGTAATGGGTGACACCTGTCTTTTTCAGAGCGGCGAGGTCTTTTTCAAAATGGGTCCAGGAGTAAAGAGCATTACCTTTTTGAGGCGCGCCACCCTTCGAAACCATGATGTCCCAATCTGTCGAAAAATAATCTGCGTCGCCGGGTTTGGCCGCCGGGTCTTCGTATTGGTAACTGGCTGTGGAAATGCCCCAGGCAAACTTCGTGTCTGTATGTGCAATCGGGCGCGGCGGCCTCGGCACAGGTCCTTTGGAATCCGGGCCGAGCGGGTTGAAGCTGCTGCAGGATGCTAGAAAACCCAGCGCCAGAATCGCAGGAACGCGCGCGGCTTGGCGCAAGAGGATCGAGTTCATGGAACGAGGTAAAGCAGGCGCGACCATGTTCGGAAGCCTTTTTTATCTCGAATAGCCCCTCTTGGGTTTGCGCCGCGAAGGCTGTTTGTGGTTTAATCCCGCACACATGAGCCAAGTCGCCTATCTCGGACCTGAGGGAACCTTCTCGGGAATCCTCGCCCGCCAACGATTCGGAAAAAAAGCCGACCTCAACGCCTGCGGGGCGATTGACGGGGTTTTCGAGAGCGTTCTGAGTGGATCAACGCCTCTCGGGCTCGTGCCTGTCGAGAACTCATCCGGCGGCACGGTTTACGACACCATCGATCTACTGATCCGCCATTCGGGATCGATTTTCATTTTAGAGGAAATCTCCCTCGACATCCGCATCGCGCTGCTCGGTCACAAGGGAACGGCTGTCCAGACGGTCTACTCGCATTTCACCCAGATTAAACACCATGCCGAGTGGCTCAAAATCCACCATCCCGATGCCACACTCGTTCCTGTTGCCAGCACCGCCACGGCATCCGAGCGGGCCGCAGCAGATCCCAAAGCTGCCGCCCTCGCCTCCCCAGGAGCAGCCGAAATCTACAAACTCGACATCCTCGCCACGCCGTCGGACGGACAGGAAGTGAATGTGACGAATTTTTTCATCATCGCCCGCAAGCCCTTAGATACCCCCACCCCGAACCGCACAGCACTCGCCGCAACCCTGCAAAACCAATGCGGCAGCTTGCACAAATTTCTTGGGCCATTCGCGAGGCAAAAAGTCACTCTCACACGCATCGTCTCCCGCCCGGTGCCCGGGCAACCGCAGACCTATGTTTTCTACATCGAACTCGAAGGAGCCGAGGAAGATCCCGCTGTGGCGCGCGCCTTGGAACTGGCCAATCGCCAAGCCCAATCCATATCAATTCTCGGCACATTCCCACTCGGCCGCCGCTTCCGATCCTGACTTGTCAAAAGCCACCGCCTTTGACACAAAAACGCCATCCTTATGAAATACATCCGCACACTCTACACAGCTCTCGCCCTCGTCCTCTGCACTGCATTCCTCCACGCACAGGAGGAAGCCACTATCACGGTCAAGAAGAGCGACACCCTGAATATCTCCATCAAACCCTTCGCCGGTCCAGATGCCGCGATAGCCGGCAAAGTCGTGTCCAACGACCTCGACCTCTCGGGCCTTTTCTCCATCGGAATCCCCGAGCGTGCGAACTTCATTGTGAGCGCCACAGCCTCCGGCGGTTCGCTGCAGGGCACCGTGACAGACAACCGGGGCAGCGTCGTTCTCCAAAAATCCTACTCGGCCAATACGCGCACGGCGGCCCACCAGTTTTCGGATGATATCGTCGATACGCTCACAGGAGGAAAAGGCATAGCCAAC
>JAPLTI010000338.1 GCA_026398285.1 Verrucomicrobiota bacterium | reverse complement strand
CATTCTTCCATAATGTTCGCAGAGAATTTGATCGTATTTTTCCATCCCAGCGTTTTCTCACAACCCTTCCTCCCCAACCACAAAATTCCGTGAAGAACCCAAAAATTGCCAGCAAGATAAAAATAAAAACGGATGTGTTTAGTCGCTTTTGATCAAGCATTTTTAGATGGATTATTTATTACGAAAAAAATCTATAACTAACCCGATCAAACCTAAAACCAAAGCAAAAGGCAGTCCAAAGCCTATCATAAAGGCTATATTCAAGTAGCCCTGACCAAGAGCAGCAAAAATTCCCATCGCAAAGCCCAGCATCGCCAAACGAAAAGACCAGCGATCAGTAAGCTTGCTTTTTTTATTCGCAACAGCTTCATCATCATATTTATGATTTTTGTTATTCATAGTCTTATCAATCACACTTTTTGGGAAAAACACAAACGAACATAAAAGCCCTCCCGCAGCGCCGATGATTCCGGCTATTATTATTATTTCCAAGGTGAAGTATACCCAAGTTGAAGTTAAAATCTCACTTTTGACTCTATTCCATCCCAAATGAAGCTGCATCGAATCGGATGCTGGTAATCAATACACCATTCTTGTCAAAATAATAATATACAATAAAAACTCCATTATTTACTAAAAACATCGCGCTTTTCTCAGCTTTCAAGCTTTTGATAAGCTGCGATTTTAATTCAGTGTGGAACAAGTCAGCATCAACTTGATCGGAATTTATATTAATCAGCGTGCATTTGTAGTGCATTACCATACCCGCAGCGAATGTGGTGTCGAGCCGGGTTTGCGAATCAATCATGACTGGGAGGCTCTTATTCAGCTTTTTGGAATTCTCGATTAAAAGATTCTCAATCTCTTTTTGTTCCAAATGTGTGTTTGTTTTGGGTTGTAAGCTCCGGCAGTATGCCTTTTCCGAAAACAATAAAAAAGAAATTAACAGTATTTTAATAAAAATCATATAATGAGCATTTAATTGATATAAAATTAGTCGGTCTGATTTTTGGTTCATCCGTAAAAAGTGTGTTTAGCAAGGTGAAGGGTCAGGAGGCGGAGGGATAAGAAATGCAAGTCTCGGAGACCATAATGGACTCGTTGCATTGCACCGATTTTGTTGCTGATGCCTTCGAGTTTGCCGTTGGATTCATGTGCTTTTACGGATACCAATTCCAGCAATACGAAAGCAACACATTTCCTGCTCCTGTTGCAAGGAGGGAATATGTAGCCAGATGTATCCAAAATCGGCAGCGGAAACATTTCTTGGGAACATATTTGTTTTTGCCAACCTAAAAGTTTGTTTCACACCTCAGAATGCAGGAAAGAACAGGTAGTGTGGCGTATTGGAAGTAGGCCCCCCCAAATTTTACCTATAACCGGCGAGCATCTTGTCCAGGATCGGTCCCATCTTAGACTCTGTGCTGCCCCATTTGCCTGCATTAAAGCCGCCAGCCTGATCGTAGGAGGCTTCTCCCACCATTTTTGAACCGCGTTTTAGATAGACATCTGCGCGACCAAGATAGAATGCAAAATCCCACTTTCGTGAGGAACTGTATGTAAGAATGTAATCTTTGGGGTTGACGGGAGAAGTCGTCAAGGTAGCGGGATCCGCGATCTGTGTGCCGAAGCCATGGCGTTGGAATGCTCTTTCAATCACAATCTGAAGGTCCTCGGCGCCGGATTCGGGATTGTTTAAAATTTTTACAACGCCTACGGGATTCGATGCCGCGTCAATGGGATGAACCTTGATCGTGGTGCAAGCTCCCAGGCATAATCCTGCGAAGATCAAAATTGCGTATCGGGCGATGAAACATGTTTTATTCATGTGGACAGAATTTTCAGAAATATCCCCCAGATACAATCAAAATGCCCCCCCGCCGTTTTTACCGAACCCCTGGAAGAAATTTCGCCTTCTGCTCTCAGGACTGCGCGAGGATGCCCATAGATTCGTTTCAATTTATCTGAACACCGAACCCCTTGCCGGAGGTCTGCTCGCATTCTACGGGCAATGATCGTAACCGATAATTTGATTTGCTTCTGGAATGAAGCTGACTCTACGCCCCCCGACCTTTGCGTGAACGGAAGTCTGATCGAGAAAATAGGCTGACAGAATCTCGTGAACCTTGGCTTCGTCACGCTGGCGGCAGACGATCTCATCAGTCCTTGGATAGACGGGCAACTCAAGCTTGGCGCAGGTTTCAATCGTTAGCTTAATGACATCGGCAAGGATGCCGGCCATTTTTCGATTCAAGCGCTTTCTGTCTCCCCGCCGAATTTTCCCGATGACCTCCTTGGCGACAGGAAACCTTCTGGCGAACTCCAAGAAAACGGCATCGTTGTAGGTGTGCTTGTCCTCTCCGTTGAGAGCCGCCAGAAACCGCCTCTTTGCTGTCTTGGGATCGATCCCCAGCATGATTGCAAGCGAGTCATAGAGCCGTCCTGCCTCAAGCTCCTCAGCCAGTTTCTTCGACTCTTCAATCCCCCCGAGAACTTCATGCTTTTTTTCTGCCTCAATCAGCAAGCGTGGGAGTGTGCTCGGATGCGCGGAGGTAATGTCGAGCTGCGAGATAGGCTCGCCGTCAATAAGCAATGTTGGCAGGACTGTTTTTGGAAGCGACATGATCGGCGTGTAGAAAGTTCCGGCATAACCTATGCGGGTGAGCTTGCGATTTTCCGGCGCAGTGTAGTCCCGCAGGTATCTCATTGCCTCCATTGCTGAATGCTCCGTCCTTCGGTTCTGCATGGCTTTTCTCAACTGCTCTGACTCAGGAAGAGTGATGCGTGAAAGGCTCTGCTCAATCCATGCCAGGGCGGGAACCTCTTTGCAGTCTAAAGCGTGCTTCCAAGCGCGAGCCCTGCCCAACCGGATGCGTTGCCACTCCGTCAGCCTGTCAGGACAAACTCCAATCCACTCCTCGGGTATGCGATAGCCCGTCGGAATCACGCCAATCAGTGGCGGAGAGAGAGGCACCAGAATGCCAAACTCAACAAGGAGCTTCGCAATAGTCTTACCTCCCCGCTGGCGTGGGCAAAGCTGGTCAGCGAAACGACTGCTGAGATAAACGAACCAGTGACCATCAGGTGGTCTTTGGTTTTTTTGCTCATCAATCCAATACATAACCAAACCTACCCCACTATCCAACAGACGCTTCTCCTTTATATGTGCGACAAACTCGGTTTTCTCGGGCTTCTCCCTACGGAGCCGCTCCAGAGTCCCTACAATGTGTGCGACATTTTTCGGCGTTTTTTTCACCGATCAATAGACCCCAGAGCCTCCGGAACAATTAGCCGCCTTGCAGGATTCGAGGAACTTCAAGACGCTCGGGATATGCCACAGCCTCTTGCCCCGAATGCTGCCAGGACGCCTTATGCATGCCGAATCAATCTTGCCCTCGGAAAGGAGGAGATAGGCGTAGGAGCGGGAGATTCCCGTAAGACGCGCCAACCCCTTGGAATCGACATATTGTGGAATGAATTCTTGGTTTGATATTCCGCCGAGTGCTTCGCGGATCAGTTGATTTTTTTCTATAGTGGTCATTTTGCTGAAAGAGAAAGGGAGCCACCCGCTAACACGGGTTACACCCATGTTGGTTTAGTTGTTTGTTTCTTCCTGTGCGTGTGGAATGCCTATCGCTTCGAGAGCCTCGATTAGCTTGAGGGCGTATCTGCCATTCAGCGTTGAAATGACTTCACCCGTCTTGAGTTTCTCCAAGAACCCAGGCAATACGGCCCCACACCTACAAAGCGCATCCTGCTCCATAAAATTTGCGGAGCGGCCTTTCATCTCGCCCGTGTTTGGTCGAACCCAACGGCCTTCAATACGGAACTTGCTGTTCATATTGCCGCCGCCCCTCCAAGTAATGCGAGAACCTGAGACGATGGAATCAAGGTGGTGCCGCGCTTTTTACCTTTTTCGCAGAGGCGAATGAGGGTAATGCGCCCGTCTAATTCCGCCTTGTAATACCAAGCGCGAGATAGTCCGAAATACGGATCGCGCCCGCCGACTTTGGGAAGCCGGAAGGTGATGGGTAGGTCTATAAGTTTTGGACTACCGTGTGAGGGTGTCCCTGTCGTTGGTTGTGGTTTGATTAAGCTCACAAACCAACGCTGCCATCAGGCGGAATTTAGGTCATTGACTCTGCTTACCCCTACCTATGTCATTGACTTTGCTTTCCTCATTCTTGCCCCCAATTATCCAATACAATCCAAATTCTTTTAGAGACCTAATAACCTGACTAAGCTCTTTGACATCTTCGCGGAATATTCGAGGTTCCGCACTATTTAGAGCCTGTTGTATTTCCTTAGCTGTCGGGATTCGCCCATGCGCTTCGCGTGCAGAAAAGAGAGCCCTTGAGTATTTTTCCAACTTAGTTGTCATTGGAGCCTCAAGTGATTTCATGACGCTCAAGAAAGTCTTCAAATCGTTTTTACGGATGGCAGGGAGCAGAATACGCCAAAGACTGTTAAACATTGATGGCCGCGCAAGTATTGCTTCTGGGCCTGACTTAATTACCGACACCTTCCTATAAATTTCTATCCAATTAGGATCCCTTCTTGCTTTCTGGAGGGTAGTGTTGAGCAGCGGCCCTTGAAGATCTGAGTTTTTGCTACACAAAAGACCAAGAGGGTGAAATGTGTAGCCTCCCGAGTCATCGGCAATTTGCCTAAACAAGAAATCAATGTTTGGAGGAACCGTGTTGAGTGCTGGGCGAATAAATTCCAATCCAACTTTTCTGTTCTTTTCTACAAGGTGCGATGCTTCCCAATCAGTTTCTGAGCTTAAATGGCTGCCATAAATTTTTAACTCAACTCCTTTAGGAAGCCTTATCAAAACAAACGGGATTCTCCTTCTTCCATCCTGTTCATCATATTCGTTGCTCAATTTGACATCCTGCCACTCAAAGCGAATGCATTTGGCTTGTTTAAGCTCAGAGTGGAAGTCAACAGGCGGGTAAAATGGAGGAAGCGAATTTTTCGAATCGGCAGGAGTTTTCTTTTTCGAGGTTGATGCAGTATCAGGGGCCTGCCGCTCCCCGCCAGTGGCCCCCGCTTTTGATGGCGAAAGAGATTCCTTTTTCATGCTCTGTTTTGTTTGGGTTTGATCCGCTTTGATCGAGTGTCGGAAACGATAATCCTTGGCTGCGGTGCATTCATTGGATGAGAAGCCGTCACGACATCCGAATGCGGGGCAACTTGGCGAGAGCCTTGCGTTGATGCTCAAGCGTCAGGTGAGTGTATCGCGCATGAGCGGAATCGCTCGAATGTCCGGTCATTTTCTTCCGGATGTCCGAACTGATGTCACGAGCAGCAAGGTCGCTCACGAAGAAATGCCGCAGGCTGTGGAATGACTTCGAGTTGACAACCCGACCCTTGCCAGTTTTGGCGCTTCCACGGGCAACCAGAACCCCTGCCTTTTTCATCAGTGCCGCAAACTCGTTCGACAACCCGCCGGCCGATCCGCTGGAACGCCCGTGGAGTGTCGGGAAGATCGGTGCCTTGCCAATACCGGCAGGCAGTGCATTCAGAACCTCGGCGAGTTGCGGGTGCATGGCGATGACAAGCGGCTTCGGCGCGGTCTTCTGCGTCTTCTTTGGAATGAAGGAAAGTGTTGCTTTGTCGAAGTCCACCCCACCCCAAGTCATGCCTGCGGCATCTGTGAGTCGAGCGCCACACATCGATCGGATCCACGGCCTTGGCCGGATTGTGCAGGATCACTCCCTGCCGGACGGCTTTCTCCAGAGCAGCCCGCAGAGTGGCAACCGCCGTGTTCGTCGTTTTGGCACTCTTGCCCGAGCGGAGCTCAGCGTTTCGCCAAGCCTCGATCTCCGCCGCCGTCAGCGAGGTGATAGATGCCTTTGAACGCTCCTCCCCCAAGTGGGCGAGAAAGCCGCTGATCTGTGTTGTATAAGCCTTGAGCGTGGCATCCGACCTCTTGCCATGCTTGCCAGGTTCGTTCATCCACTTGAGGAAATAGTCCCCAATAGAATCCCGCTTCATCTCCTCGCCAATCGTGGCGACCATCATTTCATCGAGAACCCGCACGGCGGCGGCTTGGACAAGCTCCCTGCGTCCCGCCAACTTTGCTGCAGCCTCCCACCGATCCGCGAGCGCCTGAGCCTTCTGGCGGTTCGTCATCTTGGTCGAGCGGTTTACCCGCTTCCCCTCGTGGTTCGTAAAGCGGGCAACCCAGTAGGGCGTATTTAGAGAATCATGCTTCCAGACACAGGCCATAAGTCGTTGGTTTTGGTTAGACCAAAAGTTAGACCATCCCCCATTGTCCGGTCAAGTATTTATATGTCTTTTCAGTAGGAGAAAAATATTCGTAAAGCCTTAAGATAGAGAGCCCCGCTCTATCCACTTGAGCTATGAGGACGCTGAGCGGCCTATTTCAAAGGTCGCTTGCCATGTTTCGATAACACCCAGAGAAGGGATTGTCACACGACTTTTTGCTACGGGGCGACTTCGTAAACTTTAAAGAAACGGTTTGCGAAAATCTTTTTTAGGCCGACTGGCGAATCTTTACGGGCTGTGTAAAGCCGCTCGGCAATGGTGGCACCAGCAGCTGGCCGGCCGAGGATTTGCTCAGAATTAGAGATGAGGCGGTCGGGCTCGTAGACCAAAATATAGCCCACTTTGCGTTTTTGGATGAATTCCGAATCAGGCGCTTCTGCGATGTAAAATTCGCACGACTCGACGATGCCCGGCAGGCTTTGGTGGGATGTTCCGCCAACACATGGTTGACCGCTCCACCAGACGATGGCCGGGCAGAACCACCAAGGAGCCACCACTCCGCCTATTGCGCGTTGACGCAGGCTCAGAGCGGCTTCACGCAGTGCAACGGCATCGGCGAGGTTTTCGACACGCGCGCGGAGGGCTTCATCTTCCGGATACAGTCTCCTGTCCCACTCTGCTGCGATGGGCCAGAGCGAGATGAAAAAAACCAACCACGCCAGCCACGGCTTTCGCAGCGAGGGCAAAATCCACGGCAGGCTCATTGCAAAGACGAGAGCCAGGAAATACCCCCAGCGCGCGTGATACAAACTCAGGCCCGCCGCGACGCTCACGAGCGCGAGCCAAAGTCCGCAGAGCCTTTCTCTGCCTCGAATCCAGCGCCAGGCCAAGAGCACAGGCGCAGCCGCGAGGAGCCATCCGCACCAGGAAAAAATACCACTCCAACCCGCACTACGGAGTTCACCGATGTTCAAGGCCCAGCGCGCAAAGGCCGGATGAAAGCCTGCTGCGCGCCATCCATCGATCCAGAGCGTGACTGCGAGGATTCCCAAGAAGAGCGCCACGGGCATCGCCCTGCCTGTTGTATTCTTTGCCTGTGCCTGCGAACGGAGCCCTCGACGGAGGCCCCTTGCAAGCAGAACCACTCCAAGCAGGATGAGCGGCTCGAACAATGAAACCCACAGAGCCAATGCCCAAGCGCCTGCGGAGGCATACCGCCAACCGCTTGCCCGGCCCTTCCATATCTCCACCTCCGCAGCGAGAGCAACGCCAAGCAAGAGCATGAGCAGCGATTGATGATCGGGGCGGCCGAGCTGGAAGCCATGCGCCATGATCGGCGACACGGCCACCAAGAGCAGCATCGCCCGCCGATACGGAAGGCGCGCCGCCGCCGACCACACCGCTAGAAAAACTAAAAGTCCAACACCGAGCAGCGGAGAAATCCAAGCCCCGGCCAACGCCAGATGCCTCTCGGAAAAAGGGCGCAGAATTTGAGAAAGGCCCGCGATCAAGGCATCCAGCGGCATCGTGGTATGCGGCTTGGTTCCCTTGGGGAAATTTTCCCACTCATGATGCCTGATCGAGCGGAGCCCCCCCTCCTCGATCATGCGAACTCGGGTCATGCGCGAAAAACAATCCCCGTCCAAAAAATAAATCGCATCGCCGAAGAAAACCGAGTCCCTGTTCCAGGTGAACGCTCCGAATGCGACAACGAGGAGAATAACGATCCAGGCACCCTCTCGGAGAATGGGAATCATTTTTTTCAGAGAACAGATTTTACCCAACATCTTGTGGAGAGGAGGAGGACTCATCCCATTATCCAGTGGGAAACGCCAGAATATTACGGAAAAATCATTGCTCCGAGTTGGTGCCTTGGGGTAATGACTTAGGGAGTCCTACTACCTACTTAGGTGACATAATTTTGAATCAGATGCCAGACGAACACATTCCCGACGAAAACGCCACGACCCCCGAAGCCAAAAAACCCACTAAAGTCCGGCCGGACTTCAAAGCAAGCAGCTACAC
>JAPLTI010000020.1 GCA_026398285.1 Verrucomicrobiota bacterium | reverse complement strand
ATCGGCCTCATCGTCTGTGACTACCGCTTCCCCTACACCAGTGGAGTCACCTTCATCGAACAAGTCCGCAGCCGGGGTATCGAAACCCCAGTCCTCTTCATCTCCGGAGCGCCGGACAGCGACGCCGTCATGAAAGCCTCCCTCCTGCCCCGCACCGCTTTTCTCTCAAAGCCCTTCACCATTCAAAGATTCCGCGACGCCATCACCTCGCTCCTCGACGGCGCTCCTTAGCGCTGCGGGACAAGCGCACTTCGGCTGAGTCTCCAAGGCATTCGGAGGGTGACATGCCGGAAGATGCGATTAGGTTGCCCGGCATGATTTCCTTTCGCAATCTTGCCGAGACACGGACGCCGGACGGTGCTCGCTTTTCCCTTCATGAACACGATGGCGAGTATTTTCTCAAACTCAACGGCCGACAGCTCATGGGCTCAAACTCCACGGTTTCGGAGCTCCTCCTCGCAGATCTGGCCTGCAAATTCCGCTACCCGGTCGATCGTCCAAGCATCCTCATCGGAGGTCTGGGCCTGGGATTTAGCTTGCGGCGCGTTCTGGAAATTGCCGGGCCAAATGCCTTTGCACAGGTTTCCGAGCTGCTGCCTGAGGTTGTTGCCTGGAATCGCGAGTTTCTGCAGGACCTGAACGGCAAGCTTCTCGATGATCGCCGCGTGGAAGTCCTGACACGAGATGTCTTCGATTGCATTAAAAACGGACCAGGGCGTTACGATGCCATTCTCCTGGATGTCGATAATGGCCCCACCTCATTCGTTCAGGCAAAAAACTCGCGCATCTACAACGGCAAAGGCCTTGCCATGATCCGCCGAGCCCTCCGACCGGGCGGGCGTGTCGCTTTCTGGTCCGCTGACCGGGAGCCCATGTTTCTGACCAGCCTGTCACGCGCAGGTTTTCGAACAGAGGAGCACGAGGCCAAGTCGAACGAGCGCGCCAAACGCGCAGCCCACCGCATCTATGTCGGCGAAGTCGCTGGATAAATGCCCTGAGCCCTTCTGCCTCCATTTAGTGTGAATTTTTTGTTTCACCTTCTCGCGATGGAGTGGCCGATCGCGCCAAGCAGGAGTAGAATGGAAACGACGATGGTCTGCGCTTCTGGAATCGTCGAAATTTCACCGTCTTCTTGTATGAAGGCGTTTCCGATGAAACTATTTCCAAAGTCGCTGTAGAAAGAGATTTGCTGCAGTTGATTTTCGCTCAGACCTTTTGCATCGGAACCGAAGTAGATTTGGGTGTCTCCGCTGAAATCCCAGTTCCAGATCGAGAGGCTAGTGTTTTTGGCCCAACCCTCCTCCAGGAAGCTGGAAGCGAAATGCATTGCGTTGTTCGTGCCTTCGAGTTCGCGGACATCGATCACGGAGTTTCCCGTGAGGGTGAGGGCGCCGACATACTCAGTGATGTCTTTGCCAGCCATCTCGAGTTTGGCATCGCCCATCTGGATATCGGCCTTGTCGTTGAGCGTGTCGGATGCCGCGATAAGCAGCGAACCGCCTTGCACATCAATGACCTTTGTCGCGCCGAGAGCGTTTATTGCGTTGGCTTCGAGGGTGCCGGATTTGATAATTGTCGCCCCGGTGTAACTATTGCCCGCGCCGAAAATGAGAGTGCCTTCTCCCGTCTTGGTGAGGGATTTATCACCTGTGACGACTATCGACATATCGAGAGTTGCTTCGGCGTTGAGGACATTAAAGTTCCCGTCCGCATCAAGTTTTATCTGAAGTTCTCCGTTGCCTTTGAGTGCTTCAAATTTCAGCGTGTTCGATTTGGCATTCTCTCCCATGAGCAAGAGGTCCCCTTCTGAGCCGCCTGCTTTAATGGTTGCCTCGCCTATGACATCTCCAGAGAGTGTGAGATATCGAGTAATGCCTTTCGCCTTCAATGCAATACTTGCGCTGGTATTGTTATTCCACACGATGTTGCCAAAGTTGAGGGCTCCCGTGCTGAAGATGTCGCTTTTCACGACATCAAAAACGGCCTCGTCGCGCGATGTCGGGATAACATGCCCGGCCCAGCTTTTTTTATCATCAAGGTCTCCTGATCCATTGTAAAAAACTGGTGCGGAGTGTGCTGGATGAGGTATCCAGAAGGATAACGCTGCTGCTGCGCCAGCCAGTAGGCGGACTAAAAAAAGGCGTTTCACCAAGCCCAGCCTTCCCTCGTTCCGGGAGGACGAGGAATCATATGTTTTCATGTAGACCCAAACATCGATGGCCTCATTCCCAAAAACTATGGGGAGTCCACCGCACGGCTTCACCGGAGACTGAACATCGATGGTATTAAAAATGCACGCGGTCGCTTCGAGGGGGAGGCGATGCGGGTTTTGCCATGGGTGGTTCGGTGTGATATCCCATGCGGACTAAAATTCTCGTATTTTGAAAACTGTCATCCATTGGTTCCGCCGCGACCTACGCCTCACGGACAATACCGCTCTACACGCTGCTGCTTCTACGGGCGCGCAGGTTGTTCCAGTTTATGTTTTGAGCGATTGGAAAAAAAACCATCGTTGGACTGGTCCGAACCGCCAGCACTTCCTGTGCGGGTCGCTGCGTTCCTTGGATGCCAATCTTCAAGCGATCGGCAGTCGGCTCATTCTTCGCCAGGGTGATGCGCTTGCCGAATTGGAAAAACTCGCTGTGGAAACTCGGGCTGAGGCGATTTTTTTTAACCGTGATCCGGATCCCTACGGGCGCGCCGTTGAAGAGAAGTTGGAGAAAATGGGGCAGGCGCTTGGCATTGCCATCAAGCCGTTCAAGGATGTCGCCATTCACGAGCAGCGCGAGGTTTTAACGGGCGCTGGCGATACCTTTCGTGTTTTCACTCCCTATTCCAAAGCCTGGGAAAAGTTGCCCAAGCCGCCTGTCGTTCCACGCATCAAGTCGCTCGCCACACCTGCCGGGTTGGCTTCGCTGCCTCTACCCGACAATTCCTTTTGGGATTTGCCACCTGCCGCTGGCGGCGTTCTGGAGGCGGGGGAAAAGGCGGCGCGCGCCCGCATGAAGGCGTTCCTGGACGGCGGCCTTTCCCGCTATGGCGAAATCCGCGATCTGCCCGCTGGAGGCGGCACATCTCGCCTATCGCAGGACCTCCGCTACGGTTTGCTCTCGATTCGTGAACTGCATCAGGAGTGCCTGAAAAAAGCCGATTCCCTCGATGCGAAGGGGCGGGGCAGCGCGATGAAATACATCGCCGAACTCATCTGGCGAGAATTCTACATGCAGATTCTCTGGAATTACCCCGAGGTGCTGGAGCTGGAATTCAACCCCAAATACCGTGGCATGGTCTGGCCCGGCCAGATGGCGAATCTGGAGCGCTGGAAGAACGGAGAGACCGGATTTCCGATTGTCGATGCCGCCATGCGCGAGCTTCGAGAGACGGGGTTCATGCACAACCGCACCCGAATGATCGCTGCCATGTTTTTGACGAAGGATCTCCACCTCGACTGGCGTCACGGCGAATCCTATTTCATGCAAGCGCTCACGGACGGCGAGATCGCCAGCAACAACGGCGGTTGGCAATGGAGCGCTGGCACTGGAGCCGATGCCGCGCCGTATTTCCGCATTCAGAATCCCTGGAGCCAAACGAAGCGCTTCGATGCCAAGGGTGTTTACATCAAGCGGTGGATTCCCGAACTCCGCGATATCGATGCCTCAAAATTCCAAGACCCGCCTGCACCCGGCCTGCGTCTTGCCAAAGGCTATCCGGCTCCGATTGTGGATCACTCGGCCGCACGGGACATCACTTTGGATCTCTTCAAGTCCGTGCTGCTTTAGTCTGGGATGTCCGAAGCCCTGCCCATCTATGACCTCGATGAGGAAATTGTAGCCGCGCTCACGCGGGGAAATCGACTGATCTTGCAGGCCCCGACCGGCTCGGGAAAATCCACTCAGGTTCCCCAGATTCTTCTCGATGGCGGACTTCTTGGCGGCGGGCGCTGCGTGATCCTCCAACCCCGCCGGTTAGCTGCCCGCATGTTGGCCACGCGCGTGGCCTCGGAGCGCTCTGCCCGCCTGGGCGGCGAGGTGGGCTATCAAATCCGGCTCGACAATGTTTCCTCCAAGGAGACGAAAATCCTCTTCGTCACCGAGGGTATTCTTCTTCGTCAGATGTTGGCTGATCCACAACTGCGCGGTATTTCCACCTTGGTCTTCGATGAATTCCACGAGCGGCACCTCTACGGAGACATCACGCTGGCGCGGGCTCTCGACTTGCAGGACACGGTGCGTCCCGACCTGAAAATCATCGTCATGTCCGCAACTCTCAACGGTGCGGAGCTTCAGGAATATCTGGCGCCCGCCGAAATTCTGACTTCCGAGGGGCGAATGTTTCCCGTTGAGATCAGCCATCTCTCCCATGATCCCAAGGACGATCCGATCTGGGAAACGGCGACGGATGCCGTTGCCGAGCACTTTGAGAGCACCGCTGGGGATGTGCTTGTCTTCATGCCGGGGGCCTATGAAATCCAACGCACGATCCGCGAGCTGCAGGGACGCCTTGGCGGCCGCTGCGCCGTGCTGCCTTTGCACGGCGAGCTTCCCGCCGCCGAGCAGGATCGGGCGGTGAACCGTTCCCAAGGCCGAAAGGTCATCGTTTCCACCAATGTCGCCGAGACCTCGCTGACGATTGATGGTGTCACGCTCGTGGTGGATTCCGGCCTCGCGCGCGTGGCCCGCTACGACCCGAACCGCGGCATCAACACCCTCTTCATCGAAAAAATCAGCGCCGCATCCGCAGCACAGCGTGCTGGCCGTGCGGGGCGCACCGCACCGGGCCTCTGTGTGCGCC
>JAPLTI010000200.1 GCA_026398285.1 Verrucomicrobiota bacterium | reverse complement strand
CGACGACGAGGAGCACCTCATCGACATCGAGCGCCGCTAATCCGGCCGCCTCATCTTCCGCGCCGACCCAACCTTCCACCAAGAAAAATTCGTCATCGCCGACGCCAAAACCGGCGAGGAACTCAAAGGCTGATCCCATGCTTCTCCGCGAAGAATACATCGCCGCTTTCACCCACGAGGACCGGGTCGTGCGAAACACGGCCCTGGAACTCGTCACCCGCTGCAAGGCGGGTGGCATGGACGCCACCCGCCAAGCCCTGCGCACGATAGAGGCTCATGGCTTCGATGGGGGCTTTCTTTATTTGCACAACCTCCTCGAATTGCCCCTCGATGATGAAACCTCCGGGCAGCTTCTCGGTCTCCTTTTCAGCGATCATCATCGAGGATATTCACATCTGGCTTTCAAGTGGTTGATCACAATGGCCCCCGTTGGCTTCCTGGAAATTCACCGCGAGGCCATCCGAGGGCTTGAAAAAGACTATGAATCTTTTTTTCCCGATAACTTCATCGGAAAGCGCATCGAGGACAGGCTGCGCTTGGCTGCCACTGCTCCCTCGGAACTCCTGCGCCGTCTCGACGAGCTTCCCATGGAGTGCTCGGTGCCTCGGCCTTCTTATCCAGTCGATCTGGTCAATGAAGCGAACAAAATCATAGACATCCTGGCCGACATCCCCGCGTTTCGCGGCGAACTCGAATCCCAGGCCAATTCTTGGATTGCCCTCGATTGGGAGGCCGATGCACCTGACATTGCCGAGGGCGAGGCCCCGGTCCTCGACAATTTCTGGTCTGTCTTATTCGCTGTTTCCATAGTCGGTAAACTCCGCCTCCAGCACACTATCCCGACCCTTGTGAAACTTTTGTCTCTTGATGTCGACAGCATGAACGAACATGTCGCCGATGCCCTTGTCGAGATGAGCTCCATCCATACCCTTCAATCCTGGGAGGAGGCGTATCCGAAACTCGAGTGGCACGAGCGTCTCTTTTTGGGCGGCACTTGCAGCCACATCTCCGAACCCGGAGTGGACGCCTTCCTCCAACGCTTGCTGGAGAACGAAGACGATCCGGAATTATTCATACGGCTCATGGCGTGCCTCTCCATGCAACCCACCGAACGCGCCACTGAAACCTGCGCGGAGTTTTATCGGGATTATCAGGATGATCCCGAAGCCCAGGAAATCGCCGAGAATCTCTACACGCGCCACATTGTTCTCGATCGGTCGCATGCCGATTTAAAAAACTGGAAAAAAGTTAGTTGCGATATCTACGAGCGTTTCCTCAAGGCCAAAAGTTCTGTTTCCGATTTCAGCTTTCCCGAGCCTGATGACACTGATGAGGAATCCCTCGACGATGCTCTGTTGCCGTGGAATTCTCCCGCGCCCTCCTCGAAAATCGCCGAACCATTCATCGCCCCTCCCAAGATCAGTCGAAACGACCCTTGCCCCTGCGGTTCCGGAAAAAAATTCAAAAAGTGCTGCTTCACAGCCTGATCTGCGAATCTCGTTAAAATCTCGCTGTCCATGTCCTTTCGAGAAGGACTTGACAAGCCGTCCGTGTGCGCCAATTTTGGAGCACAATGAAAACAGCAACCGTCCGGGATTTAA
>JAPLTI010000163.1 GCA_026398285.1 Verrucomicrobiota bacterium | reverse complement strand
ACCGAAAGGAAGAAGGCCAAACCGGCCGCCTCCTCGCGGCAATGGCACTGATTTAACGCCTCTCGGCAAGTCTTGAGCAGGCGAGCCGAACTTTTGAGGCAAACGCAACTTCTTAAAAAATAGCCCCCGTCACCTGCCGCTCATCTTTTTCATTTCCAGCACCGCCGCTGCTTTCTAAAAAATCCCCCCAATCCCGCATGAAGCGCTCCACAAAAAAACAAGCCGCCCCGGAACTCCCTCCCGCGAGTGATTGGCGAACCTCCGACCAAGACGAAATTCTCAAGCGCCGCATCCGCGCTCGCGAGGAAACCTTCCGCATCGAAAACCTCGATTCCGCAGAGCCCATCTTTTCAAACTTCGAAATCCATTCCGCCAGCGGGATGTCCTACCGCGCCGAAATCCGCGACATCGCCGCCGCGCAGTATTCCTGCACCTGCACGGATTTCCGCATCAATGGTCTGGGCACCTGCAAGCATATCGAAGCACTCCTCCTCCACCTTGCCCGCCGCCAGCGCGCCGCATTCTCCGCCGCCAAGCGCCTGCCGTCCCCGCGCATAGACCTTGTCCCCCACGCCGAATCCAGCCGCCTCCGGATCGAACGCAACCTCGACAAACTCCCCGCCCGCATCCGCTGCCTCTTCGATTCCGAAGGTTTCCAAATCTCCGACCTCGCCCCCGAATCCCTCCACGAAAAACTCCTAAAAAATCCCGCCCACGGGCTGCGCATTTCGCAAGATGCCGAGGCCTGGCTCGCCCACCGCGCCCGCGAGCGCGATTGAGTGCTCACCCGCCGCGACTACGAGATCGGCGTCCGCGACGGCCGCCATCCAGAGCATGTCACGCTCCATCCGCTCTTTCCCTACCAGCGCGAAGGCATGCTCCACCTTGCCTTCCGCGAGAGAGCCCTCCTTGCCGATGAAATGGGCCTCGGCAAGACCATTCAAGCCATCGCTGCCTGCGCGCTCCTCCACTCGCTCGGCAAGGCCCGCCGCGTCCTCGTCGTCACACCGGCTTCTCTCAAAACGGAATGGGAGGAACAGATCAAAAAATTCACCACCCTCCCGCTGCGCCTGGTCTTCGGCGGCCGCTCCGCCCGCGCCGCGCTCTACCGCGACGCCGACCCCGCCTTTTTCACCATCGCGAACTACGAGCAAATCGTTTCCGACTCGCTCGAAATCAATACCCACCTGCGGCCGGATATCGTCGTTCTCGACGAAGCTCAGCGCATCAAAAACTGGCCCACCAAGACCGCCCAAGCCGTAAAACGCCTCCAGAGCCGCTACGCCTTCGTCCTCACCGGCACACCCATCGAGAACCGCATCGACGAACTCCGCTCCCTCATCGACTTCCTCGACCCCGCCCTCCTCGGCCCGCTCTTCCGCTTCAACCGCGAGTATTACGAACTCGACGAGCGCGGCCGTCCATCCGGCTACAAAAACCTCGCCCGGCTCCGCGAACGCGTCCGCCCCATTCTCCTCCGCCGCCGCAAGCGCGATGTCGAAACCGAACTCCCCGACCGCTCGGACCGCAACCACTTCGTCCGCCTCACCAAGCCCATGCAGGACGAATACGACGAGCACAAGGCCACGGCCAGCCGCCTCGTCAACAAATCCAAATCCCGCCCGCTCACGCCCAGCGAGCAGGATATCCTGATGATCTCGCTCAACTGCATGCGAATGGTCTGCGACTCGCCCTGCCTCATCAAAAAGAATCCCTCCCGCGACTGCCCGAAGCTCGAGGAACTCGCCGGCATCCTCGACGAACTCCTCTCGGACCCAGATGTCAAAATCATCGTCTTCTCCGAGTGGACCGGCATGCTCGAGTTCGTCCGCGACCTCGCAAAAAAACTCGGCGTCCACTTCGCCTGGCATACCGGCTCCGTTCCGCAACAACGCCGCCGCGCAGAGATTCTCGCCTTCCGCAACGACCCCGCCTGCCGCCTCTTCCTCAGCACCGACTCCGGCGGCGTGGGACTCAATCTCCAGAACGCCAGCGTCGTCATCAATTGTGACCTGCCTTGGAATCCCGCCAAGCTCGAGCAGCGCATCGCCCGCGCGTGGCGCAAAGGCCAACTCCGCCCAGTCACCGTCATCAACCTCGTCGCCGAACACACCATCGAGCACGCCATGCTCGGTTCCCTCGCCGCAAAGACTGGCCTCTCCGAAGGCGTCCTCGACGGCGCCGACCTTGCCAATATCAAACTCAAAACCGGCCGCGACTCGCTTCTCAAGCGGCTCGAGCAAATCCTCGCGCCCACAGATTCAGAAAAAACCGCGCCGCCCGCACCCGTCACCGACCCCGCCACGCACTTTGCCAACCGTGCCCGCGAAGCCCTTGGCACACGCCTCCAGCATTGCGAGGAGACCTGGATTCCCGGCCGCGATACACCGCTCCTCCTCGCCGTCGTCGACAAAATCGACTCTGCTTCCACCGATAAAATCCAAGCCCTCCACCGCGAAAACCCCTGGCCTGGCACTTCCCAACCCGCCCTCCAAATCCTCGACGCCTCCACTTGGGATGCCCTGAAAAATCTCGCCGCCGCCGGCATGATCACCATCCAAAGCCGCGCCGCCCGCCCGCTCATTCCCGCTGCAGGCGAACCCCTCCGCCCGCCTCTCACGCCCGAGCAACTCGCCCGCATCGCCACACTCCGCGCCCTCGCCGCAAAAAAACACCGCGCTGCCGAAGCCCTTACCGCAGCCGATCTCCCCGAAGAGGCCGAACCGCTCCTCGCCGCCGCCCGCGAAGCCGAAGCCCAGGCCCTCGCCATCGAATCCGGCCAAGCCTGAACCATTCCCATGGCCCTCCGCCTCTGCACCGAGATACTCCACGGCGAACTCGAGAACCGCCACCCGGGCCGCACCACCGGCATTCTCCACCTCGTCGGCCACAGGGAACCACTCACCCTCGACCTCGTTGGCAACCCTTGGCGCGACCTCGCAGGCCATCGCGTCGTTTTCAAAAACCCATCCCCCGGTCCCGCCCGCGAAGCCACTTTCAGACTCGTAAAAAAACAAACCGGCCGCGTCGGCGATATCACCGCCTCCCGCAAAGTGAAGGTCCTCGACTGCCCTCTCGAGGAACTCTCCGCCCTCCACAGAGAGAACCGCCCCATCCCCCACCACTGGGCGAATTCCCTCTACCTCGAATGGTTCGGCGACACCAACGGACGCATCGTTGTCGAGGCCACTGGATTTGAAATTTCCATCGACCCCGAGCCCGCTTGGACCATGACGCCCGAAGACGAAACCGCGCAGCATGCAGCGAACCAGTCCGCCATGCTCGATTTCGCAAACTCCCTCGGCACCGCCTTTGCCAACGGCCTCGTAGAACTCCCAGCTATCGACGAATCCGACGACGAACCGCAGAGCCGACTCGAAGCCGAGGCCGACTCCGAAGCCGCCCGAATGAACCTTCTCCTCGACCGCATCCAGGCGCGAATGCTCCGTGAGGACGCTGATCCCGAGGACTTCGATGAAATCTGGGACGAGGAACGCGAAAGACTCCGCATCGAGCGCGGCGAACCCGAACCCCCGCCACTCACGCCCGAGCAGGAGGCTGCCATGGACGCCCGCATCGACGAACTCAACGCCCTCACCAACGAGGCCATCCACGACCAAGCTGATAATCCACCCTTCGGTGAATCCGAGGACCACCCCCTTGTCGAAAAAGCCCGCGATCTCGCCATCTCCATGCACCACGCCGCCGAAGCCGCCGGCTGGATTCCCGAAGGCTCGCCGCCAGAGCATCCCCTGAATGAAGCATGGTCATGCATCGCCACGGCATCCGGCAAACTCGCCGGCGCGCTCAACATCCACGATCCCGAGGACTGGCCCCCGGCACCGCTTTTTGCCGGACACGCCCTCCACCGCCTCAAGACAGCCCGACGCTTCCTCCGCGACGCCCTTCTCGCCATTGAAACTGCCGCAGCCGACCATCTCGCTCCTGCGGAATGGACCGACTCCATTTCAAGCGTCCTCATCACCGAAATCCTCCCCCAACTCGAGCACCTCATCACCGAAGTCCGCCTCATCCTCAACGCCGCCGACCAACATCCCGACTTGGACGACGAGCACCTCCCATGAAGCCGCCCTCTGATTCCGACGCCATCCTGGTCCTCCCCAGCCAAGGGGAGGGCGACTGCGCGCACTGCGCCGCCCCGCTCTATCAAAGCGCCTTCGTCACTTTCAAAAACGACACCATCGCCTGCGTGAAATGCGGGGGATTGGAAAACCTCAAGTTCCTTCCCTCCGGCAACACCGCCCTCACACGCCGCGCCAACGCGCTTTCCGCCGTCAAGTATGTCGTCCTGAAATTCAGCCCCGCGCGCAAACACTACGAGCGCCAGGGCATTCTCGCCCGTCCCGAGATTCTCGACCAAGCCCGCCGTGAATGCGAAGCCGACGAAGCCGCCCGCGAAGCCAAACGCCACGCCTCCTCCGCGCGCCGGGACAAACAGGACGCCGCCCACATCGCCGCCTTCGCCGCCCGCATCCGCGAACTTTATCCCTCCGCCCCAGTCGGCGTGGAACACGAAATCGCCGCCCACGCCTGCCGCAAACACAGCCACCGCGTCGGCAGAGCCGCCTTCGCAAAGGAACTCGCCCCCGAATCCATCCACCTCGCCGTCCGCGCCCACATCCGCCACCACCACACCTCATACGACCGCCTCATGTCCAGCGGCGCCGACCGCCCCGACGCCCGCCACCTCGTCGCCGCCCGCATAGAAGAAACAACCCGCCGCTGGCTCAATCCCTGATTTTGCATAATGCTCCCCCTCGGAACGCCGATGTCCTCGTCGGCATCAACGCCTAATAAATAAGACACTACCCAGCTCTGCTCGCCGACACATTCGACAATGTTGACTCTCTCGCTCCCACTCTGCTCACCTCGGAGCGGCTGCCCACAGCGCCTCCCTATGAATCATAAAAATGAAAGAAAATGAACACTGACCCCTAGTTTCTGGAGAGCAAACGCCTCCGAGCCACACTGTAACAAGCGCTTCGTAATTCAAGGTAGGGACGCCGCGCCGCCGGGGTCCGACTTGTGTGGCAACGCCACCATCGCATCCAGCGGAAAAGCCGCGCGTCGAATGCCTTGGAGGGTCAGCGTCCTCGCCTGACCCATTTTCAACCACGGGCGAAGCGGAATCCCTTTCAGACAGCACCGCCACCCAAACCGCTCGATCTGCTGCACATGCCAATAAAAATAATTTTACCAACCCTGCGACGCCGCTTTGCGGCTGAAGCTTGGGACGCCAAGGGCCTGGCGTGCCCTACCTTGGGTTTACGAAGCGCGCTGCCGCGCGACAGCGCGATCGTTTGCCTTGGTAGGGACGCCGCGCCGCCGGGGTCCGATTTGCGCGGCAACGCCGCCTTTTCATCGAGCAGAGACGCCGATGCCGCGTTTTCGTAGGGAGTAGCAGCCATACTGTGAAATTTATACTGCCTATTTACTACATATCAATAAGACAGTTACCACCCACGTCACCTCTGCTTCTCCGTTTCCTGTTTGGTCTTCCGGTAGTCGGCCTGCAGATTATCAATAACCACTTGAGTGCATCCTATTTTCCGAGCCAAGGCCACCAGCATCGCCTTGGGCCGGGCCCATTGGGGCGAGAGCATCGAGGCATTCTCAAAGGCTTTTCTTGCCTGTTCCAGCATCCCCATTCCGTGCAGAGCATACCCAAGCAGTTCGTGAACCAAGGCTCTTGAGGGCTCGAGGCGGATGGACTCGATGGCGTGGTCGAAGGCCTCCTGCCAATTGGAGCGGGCCACATGGCAGCGGCAGAGGCGATAGCGGATATAGGCGTCTTCGGGATAGTCCTTTGCCAGAACCTCAAGGATCGCCTCAGCCTCCGACCAGTCCCTTAGGAAGATGAGAACATTAGACAGTAGCAATCGGTGCTGTGGAAACCCCTCCATTTCGGGAACGGCCTGCTGGAGAAGCTTGCGCGCATTTTTTGGGCGACCGGTCAGAGCCTCCAGTTCGGCCGCTTTGAGCAGAGCAATCGGGTCGTTCCCGTGGAAGGGATGGATGGCAGCGTAGGCGGAGTCGAGAGCCTCCTCCAGCAGACCCAGTCTCTGGCGACACTCGCAAAGAAGGAGTTGAGCTTTTTGGTTCCTTGGAAGGAGGAGCGCCTGAGCTTCGAGCACGGGGAGGACCGCAAGCGACTCACCACGAGCCACCAGGGATCGGGAGAGAACCGAGAGTGCCGTGATGTGCCAGAGTTCCCCAGGGAGAGGCTTTTGCCCTGGCTGAATGTGCGGCTCCGAATCGATTGTCAGCAGGTGATGAAAGTCCGGGCTCTCCTGAGCTGGATGCCGCACAGAATCTGTTTGGGAAACTTTCAATGAAAAGTCTTTCCGTATGAGGGAGACCAGCCGGGTGTTTGGAAGATTCACGGGAAGAAAACCGCAGGAACTTAGGGCCAGGGGGGCAATCTCAGTGATGCCTACGCTTTTGGGAAGTGAGCCCGCAACAAAGGCGCAACCAGAGATGAGTAGAAACCCGCCCGCCTCAGGCGTCTCCACATGGGGGATTCCCGCGATGATCAGATTCGTCTCCGGCGGAATGGCGTTGAGAATTGCCTCGAGGAAGGCATTCAGCAAGGGAAGTCCTCGATCTGAGAGCCCCTCCAGCAGCCCATCCCCCATCGATTCGCTTGCCCGCTCGAGACTGTCAAGTTCCCCGACGATGCTCAGGCAGAGTGTGGCAAATCCGTAGTTTCTCGCTTCCTCGCTTGCGATCAGTTCCAGAAAGGCCGCGTGTCGGGAAACATTCTCCGCAAGAATCCTACCTATGATTCCAGGTCGGGCATCCAGCGAGGGATCGACGCTCGACCATCTCGGCATGAGGCTACCGATAGCTGCCGGGTCGAGTTCCTCTGGATGCAGGATGCACTCGTTAAGTTTCTCGGATAGAGAGGCGGGGTGTAGTGCCGCAGTGGGGGATGATTTGGAGTCTGCAGTAACCAGCCCGAATTCCGAGGAGACGATGGTTGCCTGGCTTGTCCTGCCATTTATTGAAAGTGGCCAGCCAACGCTGAGACAGCCCACACCATTGGCATCGAGGAGTTCCCAGAGAGCGGGCCGGAAACGGTCTGCAGGCGTCGCGGGGCGCAGCGTCTTGGTAGCCGGATCGCCAGTTTCAGCCGTGAGAATCCCATGCTGATCCGGCCAGCTACCGGTCATCGTGGAAACAAGCATCGCCGCACGCATATCTGCCAAGGGAAAGTGGAGATCAGCGACCCCTCCCGAGGCACACCAAGCGTCGAGCACCGGGAGAGCGCCGAGTTCGCGAGCCCGGCGGAAGGCCGGCCCCGTGAATCCCTCGAGTGCGATGAATAGCGTCTTCATATCCCTTTCTCCATCCTTGCTAAAGGCTGGCCCGAAGCCTCCCCAAGCTCTCAGGCGCATGGAGGTGATCAGGTGTCCATCCCTGGCAGTCGGCACGATTGAGTGGATAGCCAAGCGATTTCATCATCCGGCCACAAATTCGCTGGACCTCATGCACTTGGCGGTCATCCAGATGCTCCAGCCAGCCGCCCCAGCTTCCCCGGTAGATATGGTGGGGCTGCTTTTTCCTCATCTCATCGAGAGCATGGCTTGCAGCGACCTGTTTCAGCGCCGCAGCGGACACCTCCAGCCCGAGATAGCGGGCGATACGCCCCAGCTCACGGGAGGTGTCATCTGCGAGCTGCTCGTAGAAGACCAGGTGTAGGGAGAGATCGGGTGTGCGCTCCTCAAGCCATCCCTTCTGATGCACATTCCACTCTGCCACGCGCAGGGGAAGATCACTCCGCAGCAGCGCCTCGGGAGTCTCGTGAAGAGTCGGACGGTGGAGCTTGTTGAATGGCGTAAAGATCCAGCGCGACCAAGAGACCGCCACATCACGCGGATCGCGCACGATCAGCACCCGGTGGCTGAAGGCTCCGATAAAGGGATCGATACCCCGCATCCACGACGAGTGGGAGTGGGCCATGCTGGTGGCTGCCGCATACGCATCGATATCAGGGATCGCCCAGGAAAAAACCGCAGGGATATCCTGATAGGCACGCAGTGGGTCGAATCGTACCTGATCCTGCCGTGCCTGGTCACGGATGCCGAGATCCATCTCTTCCAAGACAGGGGCGATCGGGTGGTTCTCCATGATCTGGCGGAAATCCACCCCTCCGGCTCGTAGCAGATCCGCCAGCAACGCCCTCAACCAGACATTGCCGCACTTCGGGTAGCCGAGAGCAAGGAGATGGGGATCGGGCTTCATGGGATGTGATGCAGGGAAGTAGCAATCAGGAGTAGAAAACCCGCAGGAGGCGTTCCTGCGGGTTTCATGACGAAAAACTTGAGCCCACAGCCTGAGTGAGAGGAGATCTTAAGCGGCCTTTTTCTTGCGCAGGAGACTCACAGCGGCAGCGCCACCTGCCAGAGCCAGAAGGGCGTATGTGGAAGGCTCGGGAACTGCTCCGGCTCCGATACTTGTATTGGCGATGGTCTCTACTGCGGCATTGCCGAAGGTCAAATCATCTCCGGGCGTTGAGACCTCCATCCATCCGTAGTTATACGTGCCCTCGCCAGCGTAGAATTTGAGTCCGTAATAGGCATTGGATAGGCCTCGGTCTATGTTTACAAAGCCGCCCCCCTCTCCGCCAGTTTGTTCGCCTCCCCATTGAGTGTTTGCATCAATCGTGGTTCCGTAAGCAAGGGGTTGGAGTGAGACGAAGGACCACGTCGCAGGATTATTGTTTACCGTTTCATACACAATTGAAGGTAGGTTTCGTCTTAATTTCCCAATCGGCCCTCCAGACACTCCTGCGAGGGTTCCGAGGTCATCCCCCGGGTGTACGTCACCTCCGCCTCGACCGCTGGAAATGACGCCATTGCTGAAAGTAATGAAAATCGGGTCGAGTCGGTTGACGCTCGTTTCATTCACAGGCGAGGTGATGATGCCGGCGTGGGCGTCGTGGCCGCCGAGTGCACCCGCACCGAGAGCAAATGTGAGATAGGTGCCAAGACTGGCCTTGTTGGAGAGGGCGTTGATTTTTTTCATGGTGGTGGTTGGGTTTTCTTGCAGAAGTTTCGTCAACCCAAAATTTGTCCATTTGAAAATGCTCGCAATAGAAAATCGACGAATCGCACGAAATCGTCGACGAATCGCATGGTCGGCCGGTTTCGGAGCAGTTTTCAGGGCTCGTGCGGGATTTTCTTCTCGTGAGTCGGGCAGTGTTTCGTTTAATTGCCTCAACGAACTCAGGAATGACCGCATTGCAACACGCCAAGGAGACCGAGCGATGATTAACCAACATCTGGGCGATCATGCGACTGAGAGTCGAAAGTCTCCCTATTTTTGGAAACTGCAGATCGCCTACTGGGTTGCCTACACGCTTCTTCAGGGAATCGTAGGAGGTCTGCTGATAGCTACTGGAATCATCCCGCGCGGATCAGAATGGTTGCTCCTGGAATGGATCCTTCTCAAGTCCGCTTACGGGTTCCTCATCGCCAGCTCTGTTCGCCCCCTATTTATTCGGATTCATTCGAGGAAGTGGCATCCCCTACGAATGGCCATATTACTTCTCGGTATTTCCCTCTCTTACATAGCGGTAGAAATTCTCCTTACCACTCAGATTCCATTTCTGCGAGAGCACTTCAGCTTCCTGACGGCCACGCTTTCGATAGGAACCAGTGTGATGGTGTTGGGATTCTATATGGATCTCTTCTTTTTTGCCCTTTGGATCGGATTCTATTTCGCCGCCTCGCTCTTTTTTGACTCCGTTGAGCTGCATCGTCGTCAGCAGAAAAGCGAACTCGCACTTCTGAGAAACCAAATGCAGCCTCACTTCCTCTTCAACGCCCTCACCGCAGTCATGGCCGTGAGTGATGACAAAGAGAAAGTGGAGACGCTCACCCAGTCGCTGGCCGATTATCTACGCTTCTCGCTGAGCAAGAGTGATGAAGACTACGCGCCTCTGGGAGAAGAACTGAATGCCTTGGAGAACTATCTCCATGTGGAAAAGATCCGGTTCGGCGCGAATCTGGTTTGCCAGATCGATGCGGATCAAGAAACGCGCTCCTTGAAAACTCCCAAGCATCTGGTGCAACCCCTTCTCGAAAATGCGATCAAGTATGGCCAGCAGACCAGCCCGATGCCACTCTCGATCCTCATCCAGGCACAACTCGTTGGTGGGCAGATCCACCTCAGCGTCGAGAACACGGGATCGTGGGTAGAGCCTTCCTCCGCAACATCTCGTAAAAAAGACAACGGTATAGGGATCGGAATCAGCAATCTCCGCCGCCGCCTCGATCTGATCTACGGCAACCTCGCTTCCCTGACCTATGAAAACTCCCCACAGCGGGTGTTGGCACGCGTCACGCTTCCGATTGTCTCCGCTGGGAATAGACGCTCCAATTTATAAAGCCATGAACAGGAATACCCAAACCCCGGCTTCTCAACGGCATTTCCGCGTCATCCTAGTGGATGACGAGCCCACGGCCAGAGTCCACCTCACAAACCGACTCAAATCCCACCCCGAGATCGAGATCGTGGGCGAGGCGGAGGATGTCACCTCGGCAAACGATCTGGTGCAAACACTCAAGCCGGACCTGATTTTTCTCGATATCCAGATGCCAAAAAAGAATGGCTTCGCCCTCCTCCCGAAACTCGAGGATCTCGCGCCCCAGCCGGCAGTTGTCTTTGTCACAGCCTACGACGAGTATGCCATCCGGGCCTTCGAGGCCAATGCCTTAGACTATCTCACCAAGCCGGTCAGCCCGGCAAGGCTGGCCAAGACGATCCTCCGCCTGTCCAAGCCGACGGTTTCTGAGACGGCCGCGCCTCATCCGGTCGCCGAAGCAGAAAAACGACTTGAAGCCGAGGACCTCGTATTACTTCGGGATAAATCTCTTTCCATGATGGTGAAAGTCGCGGAAATCGCCGCCATTGAGGCGCATGGCGACTACACCCGAATCCTCCTGAATGAAGGCAAAAACCTCATGATGAAACAGACCCTCTCCCTCTGGGAAAGCCAGCTGCCGGCGGATCTCTTCGCTAAAGTCAGTCGCAGCCTGCTCGTGAACACTCAATCCGTGACCAAGATGGTGAGAAAAAATCTCCTCACCTGGGAGCTCCAGTTGCAGGGCGCCAAGGAGCCGATCCAACTCAGCAACCTGGAGAGCAAACGCCTCCGCGCCGCGCTGTAAAAATAAATGCTTTTGCCGTTCTTCCCCGAGACGCCGCTTCGCGGCTGAAACTTGGGCCATGCGGGACGATAGCCCTGCCGTGGAACGCCGCGCGTCGACTGCTTGGAGGGTCAGCGTCCTCGCCTGACCCATTTTCCAACCACGGGCGGCGCGAAATTGCTTTCAGACACAATTCACGCCAAAACCCCTCGATCTGCTCGCTGCGCTGACCCCGGAACTAGGGGTCAGTGTTCATTTTCTTTCATTTTCTCAGAGACAAGCCGCTGGCCTCCCTGAAACCTCCAGCTTGACTCAGAAATGAACCGCTCCAGACCCACCCGCCCTGTCCCCATCACCCCTCGCGCTACTATTCTTTGCCTAATAATGAAAGAAAATGAACACTGACCCCTAGTTTTCCGCCAACTCCCTCGGCTCCGCCTTCGCCAACGGCCTCGTGGAACTCCCCGCCATCGACGAATCAGACGACGAGCCGCAGAGCCGCCTCGAAGCCGAGGCCGACTCCGAATCTGCCCGAATGAACCTGCTTCTCGACCGCATCCAAGCCCGAATGCTGCGTAAGGATGCCGATCCCGAGGACTTTGATGAAATCTGGGACGAGGAGCGCGAAAGGCTCCGCATCGAGCGCGGCTAGCCCGAACCCCCTCCACTCACGCCCGAGCAGGAGGCCGCCATGGACGCCCGCATCGACGAACTCAACGCCCTCACCAACGAGGCCATCCACGACCAAGCCGAGAATCCACCCTTCGGCGAATCCGAGGACCATCCCCTTGTTGAAAAAGCCCGCGATCTCGCCATCTCCATGCACCACGCCGCCGAAGCCGCCGGCTGGATTCCCGAAGGCTCGCCGCCAGAACATCCCCTGAATGAAGCTTGGTCCTGCATCGCCACGGCATCCGCCAAGCTTGCCGGCGCACTCAACATCCACGATCCCGAGTACTGGCCCCCGGCGCCGCTTTTTGCCGGACACGCCCTCCACCGCCTCAAAACAGCCCGACGCTTCCTCCGCGACGCCCTGCTCGCGATCGAAACCGCCGCAGCCGACCATCTCTCCCGCCGATTGGACCGACTCCATCGCCAGCGTCCTCAACACCGAAATCCTCCCCCAACTTGAGCACCTCATCGCCGAAGTCCGGCTCATCCTCAACACCGCCGACCAACATCCCGACTTTGACGGCGAAGACCTCCCATGACGCAAACCGCCGATTCCGACGCCATCCTCGTCTTCCCCAGCCAAGGGGAGGGCGACTGCGCCCACTGCGCCGCCCCGCTCTATCAAAGCGCCTTCGTCACTTTCAAAAACAACGCCATCGCCTGCGTGAAATGCGGGGGATTGGAAAACCTCGAGTTCCTTCCCTCCGGCAACACCGCACTCACGCGCCGCGCCACAGCACTCTCGGAGGTCAAGTATGTCGTCCTGAAATTCAGCCGTGCGCGGAAACGCTACGAGCGCCAAGGCATTCTCGCCCGCCCCGAGATTCTCGACCGGGCCAGCCGGGAATGCGAAGCCTACGAAGCCGCCCGCGAAGCCAAACGCCAAGCCTCCTCCGCCCGCCGGGATAAACAGGACGCCGCCCACCTTGCCGCATTCGCCGCCCGCATTCGCGAGCTTTATCCCTCGGCCCCGCTCGGCGTTGAGCACGAAATCGCCACCCACGCATGCCGCAAATACAGCGGCCGTGTCGGCCGCGCCGCCTTCGCGAAGGAACTCGCCCCCGAGTCCATCCACCTCGCTGTCCGCGCCCACATCCGTCACCACCACACCTCCTACGACCGCCTCATGTCCGGCGGCGCCGACCGCTCTGACGCCCGCCTCCTCGTCACCGCCCGCATCGAAGAAACAACCCGACGCTGGCTCAAACCCTGATTTTGCATAATGCCGCCCTTCGGCACATGAAAGGCCTCACGCTTTTGAGTGCGGAAAGAGACGAACGACTCAAATAGTGTTGCCTATCTCCTGACCAGGCCGATTCGATCCACTCGACACCGTTCCCATCACTTCTCGCCCCGCTGATCATTCACCTAAAATGAAAGAAAATGAACCCTGACCCCTAGTTTAAGGTTCAGGGTGATTTACGCAGCTGCTTAAAACATTTTCTTAAAAGGCACTTATCTGCGGTCGCCGTGGGAACCTCCACCGTCTTGGTGGCGCTCTGTATGGTTTTCCCGCGACTCTCCGCCTTCGCGCCTGTCGCCGCCTTCTTGGCGCACGCCCCCAGCGTTGCGAAGATCGTTTCCTGACCGGTTATCGAAGCGATCCGAGCGAATTTCGTTGTTCACTTCACGGTTGTAGGTGTCGTTTACGCCACCATTCCAGACGCGGTTGTTATACCAATGTTTGTTAGCTAATAGACTTTAGGTCGTGGCGATAGCGTTTACTTGATCACGCATCCATTTGTGAATCAAACTTGCTACTTTGTCGGGAGAGCTCCACTGCTTGGCTACTGCTATCAGGTGGTCCTCAAGTTGTTCCAAACTCTCATAAATTCGGTTTGCTGTTGGTGCCTTCACGACTCGACCAAACCACTCGGCAGGATTGAGTTCCGGACAGTATGGCGGCAATGGCAATATTTCCACATTTGATGGCATGCGTTCATCCCCGCTTTTCATGTGGAACCCGGCTTGGTCCATAATCACCACATGTATGGATTGCGGATCGCTTTCAGAAATTTGCTTCAAAAAGACCGCATGCACATCCTGATTGATCATTGGCGTAAAGAGCAGTTCCGCCGAGTGCCTGCCATCGACTTCCAATGCCTCATGCAAATATCCCCACTTGTAATTTGTCTTGTATGGCGCATGAACCCGCACTCCGCGCCTGGCCCATACTCTGCGAATCACAGGCAAAAGCCCGTATCGATGCTCGTCCAATACCCAAATGCGCACAGGCTTTTGAGGATTTTCTCCCACAACATTGGCAATCTTGTCGCTCAACTCGATGCGAAATGCTTCTGCGGCTTTCGCATCTTTTTTCACATGGCTTTTGCGTGGCACTTTTAACTTTCCTCCCAAACGCCGGATCATTTGCCTCACTCCACTTTCGGTCAGAGTCTTGCGTGTTCTTTTCTGGTTCTTCGTCATTTTCAGTGGGAGGCAGGGATTCTTAGCTTGCCAGCGGTGAAGTAAAGCATGGTAATGAGGTTATCGGTTGATCGGTAACCCCTGGCTTTCCTTTTTACGGCAGAGAAGACACTGTTGAGTCCCTCCAAGAAGGCGTTTGTGGTTTTCCGATTCCAATAGGCGAGGATGCCCTCAAGGTGACGCTCGATCATACCTGCGCAGGAAACCATCTTCGCAAACATCAAGCTGGCATACTTTTTGTACACACGGCGCACCCATCGACACCACGCCATAAATCTCTTCTTCGCCAAAAACTGGTTAGGAATGTTATAGATTTCTGTGAGATTCAAACGCATTTGGTAAGCTCGCGCCGTCGCCAGATTTTCCTTCTCCAGACTCCTGAATTTGATCTTCTGCTTATCGGTGAGGTTCTCGGGATTTTTGAGCCAGACCCAACGGCTCTCCTTTAAAACATTGTGGGCACTCGCACTTTGGCGTGCTTCCGCTCGGCGAGTTTCATCCACGGCCTTGCTTGCTGTGGCCACGACATGAAACTTGTCAAAAACCACTTTCGCTTGGGAACCGATGTTTTCATTCACCCCAGCGATGTAGGCAGGACTCATATCCATCGACACCTCTTGTATTTGGCGTGGATGCCCATGGTGTTCCTCCAAACTCCGCGCAAAGGCCTCCCATACGCTCTTGTCTTTGCCTTTCGCGGCAAAGAGGACTTTCCGGCCTATCATGTCGCAAAATACGGTGATGTAACGATGTCCTTTGCTCACACTCATTTCATCACATCCCACGCACACCGCGTTGCTCCAGTCGGTTTGCGGATGAGTCGCTGCAACATGGGCTTTGAGCATGCGCCAAAGTCGCGTGTCGGTTTCCTTCACAATGCGTGACACCGCCAGAACAGGCATTTCCCGCATCAATAAAAGCGCAAATGCCTCAAAAGCTTTCGTGAAATGCTTACTCAATCCCTCCCACGGCGGCGTGATTCGATAAACCTTTCCGCTCTTGCTGCATTGTCCACGCGGTAAGCGGCATCGAATCTCGCAACTATGTTCAAACACATTGAGATGTCTCCAAACCAACTCTTCCGTATGGTCATAGAGCTTGGCTTTAGCTCCCTCTCCAGGACTGCGCTCCATTTCCCAGAGGTGCGCCGTCTCCGCGATCTTTATTCGAACCACTCCTTGAATATGGTCAAATTCACACTCCTGAACCTCCCAGTTCATTCCCAAGCCCAGCAACTCGTGAAATAGCTTTTCGGTTTTCATCCTATATTCTTACGCTCCTCCCACTGAAAATGACGAAGAACCTCTTTTCTTGATCCACGACTGCGCGTCCCGTGCTTGCCGGAACTTCCCTTCCCCGAGTCGCTCCAAAAACTCTTCAGCCACAGTTCCTCGCACGGCAGGTTTGCGTGCTCCATTCCAATCCCGCTTGAGCAAACCCTCAACCCCTTCGCTCATTACCTTGTCGCGATAGGTGAAGACCGTTTGCCGACAGACACCAACGACTTTCATAATTTCAGCCACCGTGTGTTCATGCTGCGCAATCATCCGAACCACCAATAGGCGCTTGCGCGCCCAATCAGGTTGCGGAAGTTTCCACGCCGCGTCGATTTGCTCCACAATTTCCTCTCCAAGCTTCGGTAGTGTTCTCATACGAACCCAATATCAAGCAAAGCCCGCACCTTGTAAAGTCTATTTTTTAGCAGACATTGGTATTATTCCCGCCGCCGCCCCACGAGTTTCTCCAGCCATTCCACACATTTGCCCCCCACCAGCCATAGTCAGGGCCGCGATACCAACCCGGTCCACCCCAAGCCCATCCGAGCGCCCAATTGAACAAGCCCCCGAACCCGCCGAGGTTGATGTTGACATTTTCATCGGAGGCGCCGTTTCCGTTCGAATAACTGCCGCCAGAACCACTGCCGTTGTTACTGCTTGCGTTCTGCGCGAGTTGTTGCTGCTGAATGCGCTCCGTTTGCCCGACCTCCTGATAAAGCGGAGTCAAGGCCGCCCGGATTATTACAACAAACACGATTAGGATTCCGGCAATGACAGCGATATTTTTGAGCAGGTTATTCTCGGCTTTTTTGGACATGGCGAAAATTAAGATTGGCCGGTGAGGAGGAGCAATAAAATTAAGGCGTATCGTGCGACTGTTTCATGGGAGGCCTCCGCAAAAACCGGGCGCGGCTGTTGGGAAGGGAGAAGTGGTCGTCATTCGGGTATTCTCTTTGATCATCGACAACTACTGCACCCACAAACACAAAAAGGTGGGCTCTTGGATAGATCGCCGGAACTGCGCCGAGCAAAAAACACGGCCAAGAAAGGATTGTCCCACACTTTACACCGACCTCCTCCTCATGTAGAAATCCGGTGGAAAGATTGTTTCGAGACATCACACAAGATTGCATTCGCGAGGGAAGTTTTGAAAGCATTCAAGAACTGGTCAATGCTTTCACCGACTATCTGGCCGAGCGAAATCTCGAGCCAAAATCTACGAGTGGAAGACGGAAAGAAAGCGCATTCTGGAAAAAATCAAGCGTGCCCGCGAGGTGATGGCTAAGAATAATGTTCAGCTGTATAGCAAACAATACACTTTTAATAGACGTTTTACGTGATTTGTAAGAGGCGGAGAATACTTTGCTGGCTAATGTTAGCTTGAGAAAGCATTGCTACTCCAGCTTCTTGAATAACTTTGAGGCTTGAAAGTTTAGAAGTTTCGGAGGCGATATCCACATCTTTGATTCTACTGCTCGCCGTATTAAGATTTTGACGATTGATTTTTACAGAATCGACAAGGTTCCGGATTGCAGATTGCGATGCACCATTTTGAGCAGTGTAGTCGGAAAGTTCTTCCAATGATACATATGAATGCCACGTCGTAACGGTTTCTGTAACAGTTTCAATTACAGTCTCATCAATCGGAGGGGTGATTTGCCCATTTGAAAGTTGAAAAATAAACACACCAGGCCGCCCTGAGTTATAACCCACGTTAGGTTGAGAAGATTCAAGCTCCAGCATCTGATCTTGGTTTCCGGATTGCGGTAATTCAAGCGCTACTGCACCATTGTTAAAACCTGCTCTAGCCGGTGTTCCTCCTAGGCCATAAACATCACTGTTGCTAGCCTGCCCTGCTGTCCAATCAATATTTTCATATCTAAATACAATAATTGCATTACCATTGCAATTATTCATAATTTGGAGTTGAAATGAGTTGCTTACATTATTTGGATTGGTTCCTGCATTTGTGTTGTTGTAAAATCTAACATCATCCCATGTAATCGTAAGCACAGCATTTTCTACATCCAAGTCGTAGTAAGTAAGATTCGACCCAGTAGAATTACCTCCAGGGCTGGGACTAGGATTAATTGGCTCTCTCGTGTCAACATCTGCCCAAAATGGCGCTATAATGGGGATTCCACTACCAGAAGCGATAGTTGATGGAGTAAAAGTTGATAAAGGCGAGCCAAATGTAATATTGCCATTATTATTTACATAAATTTGAGTATAATTAACTCCATTGAAGTTTATTCCAGAGGAACCAAATATTGAGGTAATGTCTATTGCTGATGATGAGCCATCATCATTTCGAGTAAGGGCATTTTCTCCAAAAGTAACACTTGAATTTCCGGATGGAACAGAACCTAAATTATTAACAAGACTATTATCGTTGTGAAATAAAAAATTTCTAGCAATATCGGACAAACAATGCGTGTCAAAAGAGTTTAAATTAGATGACTCGCGGATGCGATTAAAAGTGCGAGTCTCAGTTGTAAATTGTCCCAATGGAGGGCGTATTATTTCAACAACATTATCATTTAATGGAAAACCATCAACTTCCATCGAATCCGCTGTATTGGTAGATGAAAAAAGCCTAACGCCATTAAACTTTTCCTCGCGAATCTTAACAATTTCTGATTGGAGATTTTTGATTTCTTTATCGTAGTTTTCTATATCACCTTTGTTTTTAGTGACATCAACTTTGAGAGCCTCTAATTCGCTGATGCGGGACAAAATTTGGGATAAAATTCGAAGTGCTCCTTCTTGAGTCTCTAACAACGACAAACTATTGGTTAAGTTTTTCTCCAATGCAGAGAGTTGGAGTTCTTGGGCATCCATTTTCATGGAAACCGCCATACCACCGGCATCATCACTTGATTTTACGATACGCGATCCGCTTGAAAGTTTACTCAAGCTACCCTCGAGATCGCTTTTGGTATCGTATATATTCCGGGCGGCAATATTTGCCGCAATATTTGTATTAATCGATACCATTGAGTGTGCGCACGAACACAGCAGATTCTATGCCATGCAACAAATTTGAGCGTCTGACATTTATTAAAATTTATCATTTTCTAATGCTATTCAAGCATTTTTTATCTTTATTGCACGCTTATTAACATCAAGGTGCCGTAAAAAAACCGCCTGAAGCGTGCTTTTTGAGATGCCGGATGGGCTTGGGGCTTTTACTCGAAGCCGGAGGGTGCGGGGTTGTTGGCTGCGAGCTGGGTGGGGGTTTGGGGTTCGGTGTATTGGATTTCGGCGTGGTCGATGCGGAGGGCGGTGCCGTCGGCGTTGAATTCGGGGCGGTGTTTGGGTTCGAAGTAGACGGGCATGTCTTTTTGGAGGGGGAGGATTTCGAGTCGGAGGTCGCCGGAGGCGAGTTCGGCGGCGTGGCGGCGCAGGCCGATTTCGAAGGTGGAGCCGTTGTAGAAGTCGTCGTTGAGCAGGCGGCCGTTGAGGGTGAGGCGGGCAACATCGCCTGTGTAGCGGATGCGGAGGATGGGGTTTGATGCCATGTCCAAGTCGGCGGGGAGTTTTACCCTCCAAACGGCTGCGGAGTGGAAATCGTTTTTTCCGGGTGAGACAGGCAGGGCGAATTCGGGATCTTTGGATTTCCAGGAGCGGAGGGCTTTCGGGTTTTCGAGGAGTTCCAGAACGACGGAAACGGAGCGCACTTTGGGTTCCGTGTCGAAGGCGAGATGGCCGTCGCTGGCTTTCGGGGCGAGGGCCAGAGAGTCGGCTTCGCTGAGCAGGATGATCCTGACTTCGCGGCCGTTTTTTCCCGACACGCGGATGGCGGGGCTGCGGCTTGCTTGGACGCCGCTGAAAATGAGCGGCTCGCGGCGAAGCGGGGCTTGGATGGTTGCGGGGTCGAACGCAAACTCGGCGTTCATGCCGGGGACCTCGGCGAAGACGATTGTGAGGCCGCCATCGGGATCGAGTGTGCGGCGAATGGGCTGGGCGGTTGCGTAGATGAGCTTCACGCCATTGAGGTCGATATTGAAGGGCCAGTGGAAAAAGGAATCCGCTGGAATCGTGGTGGGCTTGCTTGGAATGGTGAGGCTGCCGACGGGAAGATCGATGCGGAATTGGGTGTTCGGCTTGCCCGGCATGTGTTCGAGCCTTTGGTAGTTGTTCACGAAGAGAAATCCGGAGCGGCCATCCGAGCGCACGCTCCAACGCAGGTGTGCGGGATTCGAGAAGTCCATTTCCTCGCGGCCGGGGAGGAAGGCCGGCATGCGGGACAACTCGGTTCCGAAGTCCTCCATGAAAAAATTCAAGCGCCGCAGCCAATGGTAGTGCGGGCGGATCTGGCCGTATTGGCCGATGGGCGCTTGGAAGTCGTAGGATTTGATGGGTGTGTCGAAGACATCGCCGATTTCATTCGATTTGTGCAGCGTGGTGAGGCGTCCCTCGGGATTCTCGCCGCCGTGATACATGTAGTAGCCGATGCCCACACAGCCGCTGCCGACCTGGCAGAGGGCGAGGGATGCGACATCACGGGGCTCCACCTTGTTTCGCCGGTGGTATGAGACGAACATGCCGCCGCCGGTTTCGGCTGTGAGGAAGGGATACTGCGCACGGCTCGACTCGTCCTCGCCACCACGCACGGTGTTGACATCACTCGCGATCGATTCGTCGATGCGCTGCTTGCGAAAGATGTAGTTGTAAAGAAGGCTCTCTGACTTCTCGACCGTGCCCTCCCATGCGGCATCGGGATAGGCGCCGTAGAAGGGAATCATCTCGCCCAGCGGCATGGGATCTTCCATGCGGGGCCAGCCGGTTTTTGTATAAAGGGGCACATCCATGCCGACCTCGAGCGCCAGATTTTTCAGGCCAAGAAGGTAGCGCGAGGGGCCTGAATACTCGTTGTCGAGCTGGATGCCCACGACGGGACCGCCGTCCTTCCAGAGCAGGCCGCGCATTTGCTCGCCGATGTGGGTGTAGAGCCGCCTGACGGCTTCGTGATACTCGGGATGCTCGGGGCGCAGGCCCCAGCGGGCTGGCGGCGCCCAGCGCGTGCTTTTCTCCACCCAATCTGGGAAGCCGCCGTAGCGCACTTCCCCGTTGCACCACGGCCCGGCACGCACGATGGCGAGCAAACCGACCTCGCGGCAGGTCTCAAGAAAAGCCCGCAGGTCTTTTTGTCCCTCCCAATGCCACTCGCCCTCGACCTCTTCGTGGTGGTTCCAAAAAACATAGGTCGAAACGATTTTGATTCCGCCGTTTTTCATTTTCTCCAGCGCCTCACGCCACTCGGCACGGGGATACCGGGAAAAATGAATCTCGCCCATGATGGGGAACCAAGGCTTGCCGTTGAAGAGCAGGCTGTGACTGTCGATCGAGATTTCATCCCCCGCTGGATTCCGCGTGGTGCCGAGTTTGAAGTAGCCTGAGAGCGGAGGCTCGGGGGTGTGGACCGTGACCGTGTGGGTATCGACCTCCAGTGGTGTGGTCAATGTGAGAGTCATGCTGATTCCCGCATATGAGACCGATTTGAAAACATTCGTTATCATGGCACGGACCTCCGGAGTGTGTTGTGGGGGGTTGAGTGGAGTGGGGCTCTAAGGATTCATGTTGATCTTTTGGCGAGCAGTTTGGGGTGGGGTTGCCTGCTTATGTGGTTGGACAAATTTGCGTGGGGTTTGTTCAAATGGTGGATGAGAAAATTTAACCACAATCGAAAAGGCGGGGCCTTTGAGATAGAGCAACCGTAGGTTGGCCCGGAGGGCGAGCCGAGCGGGAGCGAGCGAGTCAAAGTGCACGGAGAGCACGGAGGGAGGGCTCGGGAATTGGAGCTACTGCGGAGGATGGTGCGAACAGTGATTCGTCAGAATTGCCGAGAAAGCTGCGACGTCTGTAGATGCAAAGGCGGCTCACGCCGCGAAAGTGGGACGGCGGCGGCGCGCCATCCCTACCTTGGGGAACGAAGCGCGCTGCCGCGCGAGTTGTGGAATGATCAAGCGAAGCGGCCGCAGCAGGATTTGAATTTTTTGCCTGAGCCGCAGGGGCAGGGGTCATTGCGGCCGGCTTTGGGGAGTTCGCGTTTGAGGGGGAGTTCGAACTTTGGAGCGGGCGGTTGGTCGGGCGTGGATGGCTGGGACTGGCCTTCGAGAGCGGCTTCGGGATTGAGGGCGAAGTCGGGACGGGAGAGGATCTGCGGGATGTTGGCGAGCATTTGCTCGAAGGCTTGCAGATTCGTGGTGCTGCGGAAGAGGTTGCCGAGGACTTCGCCTTTGATGGTGTCCATGAGGTCGACGAACATCGCGTAGGCGTCGTTTTTGTATTCCACGAGCGGATCTTTTTGGCCGAAGGCGCGAAGGTAAACGGCGTCGCGGAGGCCATCCATCGCGTAGAGGTGCTCCTGCCAGAGACGGTCGATGGCGTTGAGGATGATGTAGCGCTCAAGGCCGCGCAGGGCGTCGGGATTTTCGAGGGAGGCCTTGCGCTCGTAGGCGTCGCGGATGGTTTCGATGAGGAAATTCGCATTCTCTTCGACAGAGCGTGTATGCAAGGCGGCTTTCTCCTTGGTGAGACCGAGCGGGAAGGTGGTGTTGACCCAGTGGAGGAGTCCATCGTGGTCGGGCTCCTCGCCTTCGGCGGATTCGAGGAACGGTGAGATTTTTTTAGGAACGACCTCGTTGATGACTTCTAGGATGAGTTCGCGCGGGTTCTCGGCGTCCATGACTTCGTTGCGGTAGCCGTAGACGACTTCGCGCTGTTGGTTCATGACATCGTCAAACTCGAGGGTGCGTTTGCGCATCATGTAATTCCGCTGCTCAACGCGTTTCTGGGCGGTTTCCACGCTGCGGTTCAGCCAGGGGTGTTCAAGTTCCTCGCCCTCTTGGAGGCCGAAGGTTTCCATGATTTTGGTCATGCGGTCGCTGGCGCCGAAGTTGCGCATGAGGTCGTCCTCGAAGCTCACATAGAAGCGGGAGCGGCCGGGATCGCCTTGGCGGGCGCAACGGCCGCGGAGCTGGCGGTCGATACGGCGGGATTCATGGCGCTCGGTGCCGAGCACGAAGAGGCCGCCAACTTCCGCGACGCCCTCGCCGAGTTTGATGTCGGTGCCACGGCCGGCCATGTTGGTGGAAATGGTCACGGCGCCTTTGAGGCCGGCGCGGGAGACGATTTCGGCCTCCTGCATGTGGAATTTCGCATTCAGCACAGTGTGCGGAATTTTTTGGAGCTTCAGCATGCGGCCGAGGAGCTCGCTGGATTCCACGCTGGCTGTGCCAACGAGGACCGGCTGGCCTTTGGCGTGGGCCTCTTTGATGGCCTCGATGGCGGCGTTGTATTTTTCGCGGCGGGTCTTGTAGATGCGGTCGTTCTCGTCCGCTCGCTTCACCGGGCGGTTGGTGGGAATGACATTCACATCGAGACGGTAGATGTCGTGGAACTCGCTCACTTCGGTCTCGGCGGTGCCGGTCATGCCAGCCAGCTTGTGGTAGAGGCGGAAGTAATTCTGGATCGTGATGGTCGCGAGGGTTTGGGTCTCGCGGTCGATCTGGACGCCCTCCTTGGCCTCGACGGCCTGGTGGAGTCCATCGCTCCAGCGGCGGCCCGCCATTTTGCGGCCGGTGAAGGTATCGACGATTACGACTTTGTTTTCCTCGACGACATATTCCACATCCTTTTCGTAGAGGCAGTAGGCTTTGACGAGTTGGGTGATGTTGTGAATGCGCTCGCCCTGGGCGTCGCAATGCTGCTGGCGGGCGGTTTTTTTCTCCAGCTTCTGTGTTGGCGTGAGTGCCGAGTCGTTCTCGATGTCGGCGAACTCGGTGCGGAGGTCGGGGAGCATGAAGGTGTTCGGGTCGTCGGGGTTCAGGTAGGTCCTGCCCATTTCCGTGAGATCGGCCTCGTGGGACCGCTCTTCGATGGTGAAGTAGAGTTCCTCTTTGAGCGCGACGAGGGCGGCCTTGCCCTCGGTGTCCTTGTAAAATTCGAGCTCCGCCTTGTCCATGAGCTTGCGCATTTCGGGACTTTCGAGGTGGCGGAGGAGAGCCTTGCTGCGGGGTTGGCCGAGCTTGAGCTTGAAAAGGGTGCGGCCCGCTTCGGCTGGCTTGCCGGCATCGGCGAGTTCCTTGACCTCGGAGGCGAGCCGGTTGCAGAGCATGGTCTGCTTCCGGATGAGCTGCTCGACGAGTGGCTTGAAGCGGTCGTATTGGTGGGTCGAAACGGTGGCCGGTCCGCTGATGATCAGCGGTGTGCGGGCCTCGTCGATGAGGATCGAGTCGACCTCGTCGAC
>JAPLTI010000354.1 GCA_026398285.1 Verrucomicrobiota bacterium | reverse complement strand
GAAGAACGGGACGCGGACCTGATCCATCTGAACATGGCTGATGGAGATGTTTTCGAGCATGCCGCCGTCCACGCAGCCGATCGCGATCCCGCAGGCGCCGCGCCAGTCGCCCCCTTGCGTGCCCGTCTCAGTGTCCGCGACGCGGCTTGGCACCATCTGCAGATTCGACACGGTGATGTTGCGGAAGCCGCCGTTGGACTCGGTGCCGGTCTTGAAGTGGTTGCAATGCGTGCGCGTGAGGCAGTTGGTGACGACCACATTCTCCGTGGGGCAGTCGGCTCCGGATTTCAGGCAGATGGCGTCGTCGTGGGAATCGATCACGCAGTCGCTCACCACCACATCGGAGCAGGAATCGATGTCGCACCCGTCGTTGTTGCAAAAACCATGATGATTGAAAACATCCAGCCCCCGCAGGCGCACTCTCACGCATTTGAGGTAGTGCTGCATCCAGAACCCCGAACAACGCAAGCGCAGCCCCTCGACCACCACATCCTCGCATTCCATGAAGAGGATGTTCCTGGGCATCGCGGTCCAGAGGTCACCGGGCCTGCTCACCAGCAAGCCTCCCTGACCGTCGATGGTGCCAGCGCCGCTCAAGCAGATGCGTTTGGCCTTGTGCGCGAAGAGGAGGGCTCTCACGCCATTCCGGCCCTCGTAGAAAGGCACGGGCGACGGGTTGTAATGCGTGTAATCGGCGATGTCGGGATTCCCGAGCAGGATGGCCCCGGCCTCGAAGTGAAGATGTATGTCGTCGCGCAGCTCCAGTCCGCCGGAGAGGTAGCGCCCTGCGGGAAAAACAAGGGTGCCGCCGCCCGCGCGGGCGCAGTTGTCGATGAGTGCCTGGATGGCCCGGGTGTTTGCGGTGGCGCCGTCGGGCACGACGCCGTGTTCGAGGACATTGATCATGGGATTGGGTTCAGCGAAGGAGACCGTGGGTTTCGGCGGCCTGGAGCCAGGCATCGGCGATGAGGCGGGCGCCGACGTGAGTGGGATGAATCCCGTCGTAGGCCCAGTAGGCGGCCGGGGCGCGCCGGCAGGCCTCATCGAAAATTTCCTGGAGCGGGACAAGCGGCAAGCCGCGTTCCCCCGCGATGCGGGCGATCGCTTCGCGGCGGTGGGAGAGATGCTCCCTCCAGTAGGAAGTGACCATGTCCACCTCGAGCAGGAAAGGCTCGAGAAGCAGAATTTTCATCTCCGGCTTGCGCTCCAGAATGGAGTCCAAAAGCCAGGCGTAGTTTTCCTGAAACTGCGCAAAGGCCTCGGCGTCCCTGCCGGCCTTCTCCTCCACGGACAGGCTCGCGTCGGCGTGGATGTATTTGCAGAAATTCTGGGTGTCGTTCACTCCGGCCAGCAGGGACAGGAAATCAGGTGCGATCTGCAGGGCATCAGCCTCCCAGCGCGCAGCGAGGTCGGCGATCTTGTGTCCGCTGACACCGCGGTTCACGAACTCCCAGCCTTGGTCCAGGCGTGTGGCTCCGAGGTGCGAGGCCACGAGAAAGGCGTAGCCGTTGCCGAGTTGATAGGCGGGGTTGATTTCCTCCGGCTTGCGGAAGGCGTCAGTGATCGAGTCACCTTGGAATAGGATTTTCATGATTTTATTTTTGAGAATGGATATTGACTACAGAGCACAGAGAGACGGCTGCGGATTGGCATTTCTTCATTTTATGGCCGGTAAACCTGCAGGCCGCCGTTGACGGGATCGACTTGGA
>JAPLTI010000023.1 GCA_026398285.1 Verrucomicrobiota bacterium | reverse complement strand
ACCTGCGCAGCGGCCTGCGGATTGGTTTTGATAGCTACCTCCGCAACCGATGTCGCAATCTGCGCGGCGGCCTGCGGATCGGCTTGGATAGCCACCTCAGCTACTGATGCTGCGATCTGCGCTGCGGTGCCGGGATTGGCTTGGATGGCCGCTTCTACAAAAGTTGCGGCAGAAGCTGGGGCGAGGCTCGTGGCATAGGCAGCTGCGGCGGCTGCAAGAGTCTTGTCGCTAATTATGATTTCCTGAGTAGCCTTAGCAAGTTCCCCAGGGCCCTTGGCAGCAGCTTGAGCGAGACCGTCCATCTGGGTCCTCGAGAGAGGTTGGCTGGAGAGACCATTGAGATTCGCCTGAACAGGTTGGGGAGAAGGAGGCTTAGATTGGTATTCGGCATTGAAGATATCGACATCCTCGTCTCGGGATGGAGAGAATCTTGAATCAGGATTTTGAAAGGTTTGAAGAGGGATGGCAGAGCTGATTTCGATGTTTTTCATAGCAATTAGGCTTCAGCAGTTTGCATGTTTCTCAGATAAGCAGACTCTGCGGTTTCCTCCATCACCGCATCCTCGGCCATTTGTTCGGCTTGTTTGAATCCATCGGTCCACAGCGACTTGTGGGAATCGAGTTTTTCGCGATTGCGGATGGCAATTTGGAGGGCCTCAAGGCACTTGGCCTCCTCGGCGCGGGCAGCTTCCAAGGCCGCACGGGCATCATCAATGCGTTTGAGGTATTCGGCTTCACGAGCGCGGTTGGCGAGCATTTCCTCGCGGACATCGAGCACTTTTTGGTGCTGGGCGGGTTTGGCGAAGAGTTCGGCAAAAAGACGATCCTCCTCGTTGTCGCACCATTGAACATACTCACTGTGCTCCCGAATGCGGTCATCAAGTTCCTCATGGCGGCGTTTGACCATGGCGCGGGCTTGGGCGAGGGCTTGCTCGCAGCGCTCCATGCGTGTCTTTCGCAAATCCAAAAGGAATGTGAGCGGATACTTCATACTCCAGCAAGTTTCTTGAGGGCCTCCAGCGCATCCTGATAGGTGGATTTCTCAGAGAGTTTCTGCTTCAGAAAATCATTGATCGCCTTATTTTTTTCAATCGCCTCGTCGGTGGCGGGGTCGCTGCCCTTTTTGTATTCGCCGATGCGGATGAGCAGCTCGGTGTCGCGGTAGCGTGCCAGCATGTCGCGCACTTTCCCGGCAGCGGCCTTGTGGGCATCGTCCACCACATTGCCCATCACACGACTCACGCTCTCCAGCACATCGATTGCCGGGTAGTGGTAGGCCGAGGCGAGGCGGCGGGACAGGATCACATGGCCGTCGAGAATCGAGCGCACCTCGTCGGCCACGGGTTCGTTCATGTCGTCACCTTCCACGAGGACTGTGTAAATGGCGGTGATGGATCCCTTCTCGGCGGGACCGGCGCGCTCCAGCAAAGCGGGAAGCGCGTTGAAAACTGAGGGCGGAAATCCCCGGCGCGCGGGCGGTTCCCCGGCAGCGAGGCCGATGGAACGCTGGGCGCGGGCAAAGCGCGTCACCGAGTCAAGCATGAGCAGGACCTTCTTCCCCTTGTCGCGAAAATACTCGGCCACCGTTGTGGCAACATGAGCCGATTTGAGACGCTCGATGGCGGGACGGTCGGAGGTGGACACCACCACCACAGCGCGTTTGCGGGACTCCTCATCCAAGACCATTTCCAAAAATTCGCGCACCTCGCGACCACGTTCACCGATGAGCGCGAGAACGACGACCTCGGCCTCAGTGTTGCGGAGAATTTGGGAAAGCAGGGTGCTCTTGCCTCCACCGGCGGCAGCAAAAATGCCGATGCGCTGACCCTCGCCGCAGGTCAGCAGGCCATCCATCGCCCGAAGGCCAAGGGAGAGCGGATGCTCCACAAGACCGCGTGAGAGAGGATCGGGCGGCAGGGCGTTGACGGGATACTCAGCTTCCGCAACGAATGGTTCGGCGGAGGTATCGAGAAAGTTGCCGAGTCCATCGAGCACGCGGCCGAGAAGTCCCTCACCCACCTTGATCTTGTGGGTCGTCCCGGTGGGGCGCACCTCAGTGTTCGAGCAGAGGCCCTCGTAATCACCCACAGGCATCAGGAGGGCTGTGGAGCCGGAAAAACCAATCACCTCGGCGAATTGAGGCTCCTTGGCTCCGGGACGCCAGACCTCGCAGAGTTCCCCCACCTGCACGCCGGGAAGGAGCGCCTTCACCAGCACGCCGGCGACCTGGGTGATCTGGCCCGAGAGGCGTCGGGGAACGACAGCGGCACCTGCCGAGCGGAGGCGCTGAAAGTAGCCTGGAAGAGGTTCGGCGGCCGTCATGGTCTCATTCCTGCGCGTTGTGAAGGGCTTTGTTGATGAGAGCGAGTTGGTCCTCCAACGCGCAGCGGATGATGCCCATGGGCGTTTCCAAGAGGCAGTCGCCCGGTTCGACATCCTCGCGGCCTCGACATTCCACACGGGCACCGCCGGACATCAGTTCCGAAAGTTTTTGAGACACCGGCACGGCCTCACGTAATTCGGTGGGGTTCACACAGAGAACGACCGTCTGCTGAAGATTCACCGTTTCCAACGCAAGCGTGGCTGCCTGCTCGATCCTCTGTGCCGGAGGCATGTCCTTGAGCAGAGTGCGCAGGCAGGTCGTTACGACATCACAGATTTGGTGGTGCAAACCGGAGATCATCTTGGAGGTAGCCGCAACGGTTTCCAGGTTGTGCAAACGGGCCTCGAGGAGACCTTCCTGCAGGCCCTTGCGGTAGCCTTCTTGCCGTTGAAGTTCCGCCTCCTTGGCAGCCTCCTCTTTGCTGCGGGCCTCGATTTCCCTGGCTGCCACAAGCACGCGCTCGGCATCTGCCAGCTTGAGGGCGTCGGCCGCTTTCAACACGGAGCCGGACAACACGGCGGGGATATCATTTTCAATCCGGAGAAGGTGCGAACTCATAAAGAATGGTCAAGTTTCCTCGCTGCGGCGATGCACTCCATTGCGAGTTTTGGGTCCTCCGGGGAAAAAGCAGGCAGAGGCTCCATCCATACAGGATCTGGAAGGATCGCGGCGAGGCGGGATTCCATGCCGGAGGGAAACGGCGCCACCGCCAGACGCAGACAAAGCAGGCCGCTCCGGTGAAGGGTCTCGGCCGGTTTCATGGCCCAAGCCAGCGGCACGACGGCATCGGGAAGTTCCATTCTACCGAGGGCCGGCCTCGCTGCCAGACGCTGCAGCACCTCCGCTCCCAACGCATCAACCAGCGCGATGCGCACAGGTTTGGAGATCGACACAGCGATCAGCTTCCTACAGCAAAGAGCACCTGCCAGCATCACGACCCTTTCCAAGGCCTCCTTCGGCTCGAGCACCAAGGCAGCCACATCGCTGTTGGGCATCCAGTCCACCCAGGTCGATTCCCATTTGAAACTGGACCGCAGATAGCGGCGGGCGAACCCAGCCGCACGCGGGTCGGCCTCCACCCGGGCGACCCATTCCACCGGGAGATGTCCTTCAAGCGGGGGATGGAGATTCAGCGACATCCAAGACTCGAAATGAGCCTCCCTCGGAGCGATTCCCACCCAGGAATCGGCGAGTTTTTGCCAGGTTTCTTTGCTGGTGGTGCTCATGGGCGATTAACCTGTATGAGAGCCTCAACCTGCCACCGGGGGCTCTATCGACTCGGTGGATGTTGCAGAACCCTGCGCCCCCTTTCGGAACTTCAGGAAAAAATAAACAGCAGCTCCCGCGCTGCCCAGCACCAGAAGGAACGCTACGAGCAAGATTGCAAGGAATGCGCCCCGGGACTCGGAATTCACGGAAATACCCAGAATTTTGCCCTGCTGTGCACCGGCTTTGAGGGGATTGAAGAAATCCACTTCGTCCGAGCGCACAAGCGTCACGGCGACCTTGTCGTAGTTCAAGCCCTCGACGCTGTTCATCACGAGTTGTTTGATTTGCGGAATCTGCGTGGTGGTGTCGAAGCCAGGGCGGATTTTCAAGAACACCGAAGCCGAAGCGGGGTTGTTCTTGTTTGTGTAGGGATCGTTGCTCGGCAGCACGAGGATGACGCGCGCGGTGATAACGCCATCGATGTTGCTGAGCATCTCGGAGATGTTTCCGGCCAGGGCATACATGAAGCGAATCCGCTCCTCGCTGGGAGAGGAAACGAGACCGGTTTTAGGAAACATCTCGCCGATCCCGTCGAAGGTTTCCTTGGGAATTCCATACCACTTCAGAATATCCACCGCGCTGGCGAATTGATCGCGCGGCACGGCCACAGCGAAGAGATTCTCTTTTACCGGGCGCTTGGTGGCGGAGATGCCCCGCGCGATCAGGAGGCCAAGCATCGTGTTGGCGTCGCTCTCCGTCACATTGGTGTAGAGATCTTCCGCACCGCACCCCGCCATCAAGACAACGAGAAGAATCAGAAGAAGGCGCCTTGAAATGGATCTCAGGACGGCAAAGAGGCGGGAGTATTCCCGCGAGTGTGTGTTCATGTGGTCGCTCATTTTTTCTTTTTAGCAGCGGGAGTCGGGGACGGCACGGGCACTTCTTCCACCGGCAGGTTGAACGCGGCCTCCTCGTCAAGGGCCTCCTGCTGGAGAGGAGCCGGATGGAAATACTTGGAGTAATCGCCGAGATTCTTCGAGTCGATTTCGACAATACGCGGAGTGATCACAAAAATGCGCTCGACCATGTCATCCATTCTGCCCTTGACCGAGAAAAGGTAGCCAAGAACCGGCATGCGCTGGAGCCAAGGGTATCCACTGATCTGCTTTTTATCGACCTTCAGAAACAGACCGCCAATCAAGAGGCTCTGGTCGCGTTTCACCATGGCTTGA